>JAGNPC010000312.1 GCA_017989795.1 Paludibacter sp.
GATTATCAGCGGATAGTTTTGTTTCTGTACACTTGGATGCTTAACAGGTAGTTTCACAGGTAAAAGAGATAATACTATTGCTGATATATTTAATATTAATTTTTTTAATAATAAAATATCATGAAGATAGAAAAAGTTTCTTTCATCAGTGGAGTTCACAAATTAGAACTTCCTGAAATTCTAGATAGTGTAGTGGAAATTGTTGAAAAACATAATCCCGAATCACTAGGTATCAATGGGATGTTTCAGTTGTTAAAAGCTGAGATGCCCGGTGTAAAAGAGCTCGAGGTGCAAAAATCGAAATCAACGCCAGGTGTTGAACAATTAAAAGTTCAACGCAAAAGGCGAAATGATTTGATTGGAGTCATTCTCAATCAGTGTAAATCTATCGAAAAAGCGGATGTAGAAATACATCGGCCGAGTAGAGAGTTGGTATTGCCAATTTTAAGGTTGCATTTAAAAGATTTTGTAAAAGCCAATACGAAAGAGAAGATGTCGTATATTAATAGGCTTTTACTCGAACTTAAAGATGCAAACATTGCGAAGGCAGTAACTGAATTGGGTATGGTGCCATACATCGAAGAGCTTAAAAATGTTCAGTCGGCTATGCTTGTGAGTAATTCGCTTAAAAAAGAGGTGATAACTACAAGTAAGCGTTCGGAGCTTCAAACGGTAAAGAAAGGTGCTTTTAGTGCATTTCGTAATCTGATGAAAGCAATAGAACTAGCTAGTATTGAGCACAAGGACAAAGATTATTCGGTATTGATAAGTGAACTTAACAATTATCTGAGTAGTGAGAGTTCTAGTATAAAATCGCGCCGGACACGACGTGTGAACAGCTCAAAAAAAGAGACAGCCGCTTCGACTCCTACATCATTAGCGACTGCCAGCTGAGCAGAATCATTCCGTTAACTTCGAAAAGACTCCGTATACCTGTTTGCGGGGTCTTTTTATTTCCCCCTATCCACAATTTTTTTTATTCTTGTACGAATCCTTATTACACAAACTTTTCACACAAACTTTTTGATATATAAAAAAACTTGAAATAATAGTTTGTTACTAATAATGCACTAATAGATCGCAAATGCACTTTTAGTAGTATAACATCCGAAAGTAGTAAGTTGTTGTGTAAATAAAATAACTATTCATTTTAAATATAGGTTTCAAAATATTTAATAGAACAAAAAACAAGTTGATATTTAAAAATAATTATCACAAAGCAGACGAATAGTTGCCGTAAGAGAGAGGGTTAATTTTTATTCTGTTGCAAAATTAATCAATAAATCAACTAAGCGTGTTAATGTATGGTTAATTTAAGTGAATTTATAGTGAAATGGTGACGATTTCGTATCATATATCGTAGATTTTGAGCATTTTTGGTTTCCATCTTGGTACTACTACTCCATTCTTCCAAGGCGTCATTACATTGTCATAAATAAGTTCTTAAATTTGGAATAGGTGTTGTAGCTACGCTATGTAGTATGGGCGATACCCTGATTTTGTATTTATTTTCTAACTTTTTATGTTCCACTTTGTGTATTATACGATTTGAAACAATAAACATTTTCTCTGTTAAAAAATGTCGATTTTCTTCGCTGAAGAGCCTTTGAATTTCTTTATATTCCGGTCTGTGCATTTTGGTGTATGCCAGCTGTTCAAAAGCATGTTCTATATCAACCCCTTTAAGTTCAACGAGTATTATCCAACGCTTGTTGCTTCGTTTGTAAAGAAACATGCCATCGCATTTCGTGTCATTATCAGCACACACACATCCATCTATCACCACAGCTATTGCCTCTTCGCCTGCTTTGGGTTTTAGCGTTACTTTCTTTCCTTTTTCAACGAAAGTGTGTTGCCCGTCGCACATACTATCAGGATTAGCTCGTCCTACGCATGCGCACGCTTGATAGTGGCCAATATTAATCATGCTGTTGGTTTTCCCATTGAACATCGCGCATACGGTCGTACAATTCCGATAATTTATTGAATGGATGTATCAATTTATCATCTAATAATTGCATTTCAGTATCCAAAATCGAAATAACATTAGTGTCGGTAATATAATAAGCCATTACATCTTGAGGTGCAATAGCTATAAGTTGTTCTATCTCAGGATCGTTGATAGGCATATTTGCAATTTGGAAACGTTGCAGGTTATTGTTAACAGCTTCCACTATGTACGGGCTATGTGTAGTGAGTATAAACTGTGTATTACTAAAAACCTGCATTAAATCGCTCACTACACGTCGCTGCCATTCGGGATGTAGGTGTAGGTCAATCTCGTCGATTAGCACAATAGCCTGAGTTTCGAGTGGGTTTGTCATATCCGGATTAGCCAAGGCCATACGCGATGCCAAATCAATAACCAACGAAAGTAAGGTTTTGTAACCATCGCTTAGCTGGGTAATATCCATCAATTCGCCATCTATTTTTACCGCAAATCGCAATGGATTAAGCATTATATGCGGTTCGGTAATGTTTGGAAACATGGTTGTAATAGCGCTTCGTACCGTTTCGAGTTCGGGAAGCTTATAGTCAAAGTCTTTTAATTCGCGTTGTTTGCGTTGTTCTTCGTTTTCTTTATTGTAAAACCATACAAAAGCAGATTTAAAACGTGTAACTGAATTAAGCGAGTTTTCGAGCGCTTCGAATCGTTGATGTGATTTAGGAAAGTCTCTTCTGCGTAGTGGTACTTCGAGCAAAGCCCTACTCACGCCATAATATGAGAAAACGGGTAGTTTAAAATCCTTTCCCTCGTTAAACGGATTTATGATTTGTTCATCGAGGTATTTCCGTAGCTTCTGCAAGCCAACACCGGCAGGAATCTCGCTTGCTGTTTTTAAACTTTTATCGCGTCTTTCGGTTCTATCCCACACTATGCCTGCTGTAGTTTCAATACCCACACGCGTATAAGGAGCAAAATGATTGTTAACCTGACGTAAATCATTTTTTTTGAATGAAATACCTGAAACCTTTGGCAAATGCGTAAGTATAGCCCCTAAACAAAGTGCAATAGCATCCAAAATACTCGTTTTTCCCGAACCATTTTCGCCAACTAAGAGAGTCAATTTACTGCCCAATTTAATTTCGAGTAGTTCTTTAGAACGAAAGTTATTTATTCTCAGATTGTTGAAAGTCATTTTTTTTAATTTGAAAATGCAATCAAAGATAATTATTTTTTTTTCAAAATACGAATTGTAATGATATTATGATTAATTTAGGCTTTTAATACCCTCTACAATATCCATTTTCGGTGTCCACTCA
>JAGNPC010000313.1 GCA_017989795.1 Paludibacter sp.
ATTCAAAATTTGGTGCAAAAATACGGGAAATAAAACGGTAAATTTAAATACCAAAAAATTGCGATAGAAACTTGAAACCGCCTTGAGCTACACAGAACGCAAATAATATAATTATAAAATCAAGATTCTATTTAATAACTGTAAATTATTTTAAAATATTTTTCTAATTAGAAGCATTTTTTTAATTTAAAATAACTTAGTATTAATTTTATGAAAAAAAATCTACTTATCATTTTTGCTCTTTTATTATTTAAAATTGTATCTATACATGGACAAGCTAACAATCTAAATACTGATGCTAAACAAAAGCTAAATAACCTAAATCAGCAGTATTTTATTGAAAACAAAGGACAATGGCCCAACGAAGTGCTTTACTTAACTCAAATGAGAGGTTTAAATACTTGGATAACAACAAAAGGCATACAGTTGGAATTTTATAAAAAAGAAATAAATAAGGAAAACGTACCTAAAATAGATGACTGTAGCAAATTAGAGATTATTGATTACAAGTGCTTTGGACAGCGAGTTAATTATGATCTAGTTAACTGTAATTCTAGAGTAGTTGCAAAAGGTGAAATGCGAAAAAGTGCTTATAAAAACTTTCTTGTTGGCAATGATCAAAACAAATACGCCACAAATGTTGCTTTATATGGTCAAGTAATTGTTAAAGATATTTACGATGGCATAGACATTAGATATTATTTTGAAAATAATTTTTTAAAATATGATTTCATTGTACATCCTTGGGCAGATGCAAACCAAATACAAATTAATATAGTTGGTAGCGATAAAACCTATTTGAATACTAAAGGCGAACTGGTTCTTACTACTTTATTTGGTGAAATACAAAACGCAAATTTGTTTTGCTATCAACAAGAAGATAAGAGAAAGGTAGAAGGAAACTTTACCAATAAAAGTGGTAACTGGTCATTTGATTTAGAAACTTACAACAAAAGCCAAACCTTGATTATTGACCCTCTTATATACGCTACTTATATTGGGGGAAGCCATTATGATGAAGCTCATTCGATTGCTGTAGATGCTTCAAATAATGTATATGTTAGTGGTTTCACTTATTCATCAGATTTCGATATTACTGCGGGTGCTTTTCAATCCTCTATAGCTGGCGACTGGGATATTTTTGTGAGTAAACTAAATGCGGATGGTACAGACTTGATATATTCAACCTACATTGGAGGAAGTGGCAGTGATTTTGCAGTTTCTAACGCTGTTGATGCTAACAATAATTTATATATTACAGGCTATACTACATCCACTAACTACATTACCACAGCAGGTGCTTTTCAGACAATAAACAATGGAGGTGTAGATGGATTTATTACCAAGTTAAATGCATCTGGGACAGCGCTGATTTATTCTACTTATATTGGAGGTAATAACGGAGATTACAGTCGGGCTATTGCCATTGATACTTCCAATAATGCTTACATCACAGGTAATACTAATTCAAATAATTTTGTAACTAGTAATGGGGCTTTTCAAAATGGTTATAATGGACTTGATGATATTTTTGTATGCAAACTAAATGAATCAGGCAATGCTCTTATCTATTCATCATATATTGGTACTTTTAACAATGAATATGGCAGTTCTATTGCTATAGACAATTCGGGTAATGCTTATATTACGGGTTGGGCTCATTTTGGTTTCATCACAACACCTGGTGCATTTCAATCCACAATCGGTGGCGGTAGTGATGCTATTGTTGTTAAGTTAAATTCTTTAGGTACGGCATTAATCTATTCAACTTTTATTGGTGGTAGTGATGCTGATGCAGGTTTCGATATTGCTCTTGATTCTTCTAATAACGCATATATTACTGGTGATACTGAATCTTCAAATTTTATAGTTAGTCCTACTGCTTTTCAAAACAATCATCAAGGAGGCTATACTGACGCATTCGTAACCAAAATTAATGCTTTGGGTAATGCAATTATTTATTCGACTTATCTAGGTGGAAATGGAGATGATACTGCTCATTCAATTGCAGTAGATTCTAATGAAAACACATATATTACTGGACGTACTGAATCAACAAATTTCGACATTTCAATAGGAGCCTTTCAATCAACAAAAGCTGCTGGGCGTGATGTATTTGCCAGTAAACTCAATACTACAGGCAGTGCTTTATTATATTCTTCTTATATTGGAGGCAATAATAATGATGTTGGACTTTCAATAGCTCTTGATGTGTCAGCGAATGCATATTTAACAGGTTTAACTTGGTCAACCGATTTATTTACTACGACAGGAGCTTTCCAAAATGTAAATGCAGGAACTCGGGATTTATTTGTTTTCAAATTGGATATGTTACCTAATTTATCAATTATTGAAAATTTTAAAAACAATTTATTTAGTGTTTTTCCAAACCCATCGCATGGGGTTTATCAAATAGTATTTGAAAACACAAATATGTTGGCTTTAGAATTAGAAGTTTACGATATAACTGGAAAATTAGTTCTTAACGAGCAAGTTAGTAACCAAAACGACTTTTACATTGACATTTCAAAAGAAGCTAGTGGTATGTATTTATTAAAAGTAAAAACAAATCAAGCCCAACAAATCACACGATTGATAAAATTGTAAAAAAAATGACGAAATATAAATTTGAGAAATATGATAATCAATAAAACGTGTTCGGAAAAAATAAATAAATATTAGGGCTTCAGTTAACAGCAGTTTGCAAAAATGGCGGGTTTAGTGTTTTTTTTGAAACTTCCGTGCTTGCTGAAAGTTCAGGAATTTTTTGTAACTTTGGTGCTGAAAAGCCGCCACTTCTGCAAGCTGCGAAACGTTGTGTGCAACATATTTTCCGAACTTACGCTGAAAGCTTTTCCCCTATTTTTTTCCGAAAGAAATTTATTGAAATTGTTACCGAAAAATCTTGCGTGAAAATTGAAAACCGAACCGAACTTTATCGATAATTTTTGTGCTGAAATTACGTTTTCGTAAAAAATACGTTGTGAAATTAAAACCTGAAACCAAACTTTGTGCGAAAATATATTTTGCGTGACAATCCGAACTTTGCCGAAAAACTTTGCGTTGAGTTTTTTAAGTTCAGAAAATATTATGCAGCACACAACAGCTGTTTAAAAATATGGCTGGTTTCGGGAATTTTTGAAATGACGCAGTTGTTTAATTTAAAGTTTTGGTTATATTTGTGAAGGCTTGGTGTTGCATTTTCGCCACATTTTTAAGCCGCGAAACGTTGTGTGCAACATATTTTCCGAACTTACG
>JAGNPC010000314.1 GCA_017989795.1 Paludibacter sp.
CGGTTGTACTGCTGTTTCAAATGCCAATGCAAGTTTTGAAAATGATGATGTTGTACTTCGCACATTAGAATACGCAGCAGGTCTAGATATGACCGTTGTGTTCTATGCAGAAGAACCTCAAATTGCGAAAGATGGTTGTGTACATGAAGGCTTTGTTGCTTCACGCCAAGGCTTGCCAACAATTCCTGCTTTGGCAGAAACCATTGCCATTGCAAAATACTTGCTAATGATTGAAGCAACAGGCGTAAGTGCTCACTTTGGCTTATTGTCATGTGGTGCTTCTGTTGAGCTCATTAAAATTGCGAAAGCCAAAGGTTTAAATATCACTTGTGATGTTGCAATGCATCAACTGCATTTAACAGATCAATTGATTGATGGTTTTAACTCACTTGCACACGTGCGTCCGCCACTTCGTTCTGAAAAAGACAAAGAGTTGCTTCGCCAAGGTGTGAAAGATGGTGTAATTGATGCGATTTGTACGCACCATGAACCATTAAGCAGTTCTGCGAAAATGGCACCATTTGCTGAAACATTATCTGGATTTACAGCGTTTGATACCTATATTCCATTTGGTATTCAACTGATTAAAGAAGGTTTGTTTGAACCTTTAGAATGGGTTGAAAAAGTGACTGTTGCACCTGCAAAAGTTGCCAATATGTATGATCGATGGGTGGCTGAATCTGGTTGGGTATTAATTGATCCTGAAGTTGAATGGACAATTACCAAAGATTCAATTATCTCTCAAGGTAAAAATACGCCATTAATTCAGCAAACTGTACGAGCGAAAGCACTTCGTACTTTTACAGCTTAGCTTTAATTGTGGTACTAAATTAAAGTGTAATGATAAAAAGTCAGCCTAGGCTGACTTTTTTGTTACATAAATATATTTAATAAGAAATTTAAAATGTTTTACATAGAATAAAAAATAACCTATAAGTAGTTGAACTGACATTTACATTCGTGGGGGCGAAATGTCTTTTAATATAATTTATTTATTACAACAACAAGTAACACCTATTGTTCTTGCTGAAGAAAAAGAAGATTTTTTATTTAAAAAACAGGCTTTAACTGATTTTTATCCTATTCTATTATCCGCAATAAATGCCAAACCAGAATTGTTCGAAAAATTACGTGATCAAGTCCAACCAGATATCACAGAGATTTTTGATAATAATTTAGAAACTACTCAGCAAGTTTTAAATTATATTAGTGGGGAAGCATCTACAGAAGATGTAAATACCATATTAAATGCATCGCTCGGACCTTCTTTAAACTTACTAGTAAGTGAAGCAGGCTCAAGTGATATACAAGTGATTGGGCATTTAATTAAAGGGCAAATGCCATTAGTACTCAATGCTTTACCTGCATGGTCGGATGATTTGCTAAGAATTTCGGGTATAAGAAATTCAGTAGAAGAAGTTCGTGAAGAATTAAAAAAGCCTGAAGAGTTGAGAGCTACACGTTCTGGTAAAAAGAAGAAACCATTTCCAATACAATACGTTGTAGTTTTTATTTTGGCTGTGCTTTTATTTATGGTGGTGAAATCATTTTTAGAGTAGAAAAATAATGGTTCGAAAATACAAATTCGAAAGTAGTATTTGGGGTCACATTATAGATTAATAATTGCCAAGTTCAGAAACTATAGAAAAGGTAAAATGAGTTTATTTCATAATTTATAAAAAGTACAAATGAATTAATTTGTACATTGAATATTGTATTTATTTTAAAGATTAAAAAGGGCGTTGATTCGTCCTTTTTTTATTGGCATGCTGTAGAAAATAAACGTTGTGAATGAATCATGAGAATTAGTTTTATTGGTGCAGGGCGAGTTGCGTATCATTTGGCAAAAGCGCTAGGTTCACAGCATCAAGTTGTACAAATTTATAGTCGTACTTTTGAAAAAGCAGAATGGCTGTCACTGCAAGTTCAAGCACAAGCAATTTCTAATTTTGAAAATATAAATACTGATATTGATTTAATGATTATCGCCGTGAGTGATCAATCAATTAAAGGTGTAATTGAACAAATTAGCCCTTATTTAAAAGATGTTTGTATTGTGCATACATCGGGAAGTACACACTTAAATGTTTTGGCGAAAACTCACGATAAATGTGGTGTATTTTATCCGCTACAAACGTTTAGTTTGGAACGTGAAATAGACTGGGAAAATACACCTTTATTTATAGAAGCAGCGAATAAACAGGATTTAGAAAATTTAGTTTATTTAGCAAATAGCCTAAGCAATAAATTGTATTCTTATAATTCAGAACAACGTTTAAGTTTACATTTGGCTGCTATTTTCGCTTGTAATTTTAGTAATTATTGTTATGACATGGCAAAGCAAATTGTCGATGCAAAACACGTGGATTTCAGTTTGTTATATCCTTTAATTCAAGAAACGGCGAATAAAGCTTTAGCGAATAATCCGAAAGATATGCAAACAGGTCCTGCAATGCGCGGTGATGAAAATATCATTCAGATGCATCAAGAAATGTTAAAACAAGAAAAGAGAGAAGATTTACAAGAAGTGTATGCTTTACTCAGTCAGCAAATTATACAAAGACATACCAAATTATAGATAAAAGAAAAGGGCTCTTATAGAGCCCTTAAATCTTAATGCTTAGATATTAGTAAATATTACTTAATTTTTTTGAAAAGGAAGTCATTAATTTTATGACCTTCTTCTAAACCACGACGTTCAAATTTAGTTTGTGGGCGCCAATCTGGACGAGGATAGCTATTGCCTTTACCTGCCATATTTTCAAGATTTGGACGATTATCTAAAACATCTAACATCCATTCAGCGTATGGTTCCCAGTCTGTTGCAGCGTGGAACGTACCGCCCATTTCTAACTTTTGTTCAACCAATGGCATACGGTCATGAGAAACGAAACGACGTTTGAAATGACGTTTTTTCTGCCAAGGATCAGGGAAGTATAATTGAATTGCATTAATGCTGTTATCTGGCATTTCACGTAATACTTGAATTGCATCTGCATCTAGTAGGCGTAAGTTAGTTAAACCTGCCATACCTGCTTCATATACGCATTGCGCGATACCAGGTACGTGTACTTCAATACCTACAAAGTTACGTTCAGGGTTGGCTTTTGCCATAAGTACCAATGAACGACCCATACCAAAACCAATTTCTACAGTTAAAGGGTGTTCAGGATGTTCAAAGTGTTGGCGTAAATCACCAACTGGATATTCCAAAATTAGGTGAGCGTATTGTTCAAGCGCAGTACGTTGAGAAGTA
>JAGNPC010000316.1 GCA_017989795.1 Paludibacter sp.
TCCAAAATTTCTTTATTTAAAACATCTGTATTGAGATACAAAGCCTCCGAACCTTTCGATTTAAGTTCTTCAACCAAGGCCACACCAGCATCAGCTCTATCTAAAATAACAACTTTACAGCCTTGTTCAGCCATATATTCTGCCATTCCTTTTCCAAGAATTCCGGCACCTCCAGTGATAACTATCACTTTGCCTTTTACGTTAAATAAGTTTTGCATAAAATATATTGTAATTTGTGAAATTTATTTGTTATCGAAATTTATATAAGCATCAATATTTTCTTTTATCAAAACATCAATAGGCATATAATTAATCCTAGAAACATCTTGGTTAAAAATCAATTTTCTACACATATCCTTTGCGGCTAGGTAAGATTGATTTTCGGGACGTTGACCCAAAAGCAACGAAACAACTCCTTTTTGCAAAAACTTAACGTTTTCTTCCAATAAATCGTAGCCTATTATCTTAATATGATTAACGTCTAAATCTTCGAGTTTGCTAGCAAATCGATACACTTTTGAATTAAAAGTAATGGCTGCTCTAAGTGTGGGGTTATCTGTAATTATTTGATTAATCAATGCTTTATTAACAACTTCATTATCCTCGAGTAATTCAGTTTCAATAATACTAATTTTTGTTGCTAAACCAAACTCTTCCATATAATGCATAAAACCATCATAACGAGCTTTTGTCTGGTTCGAAACAGCACCTTTTCGTTTGGTTCGTATCACCATCACTTTGTCGTTTTGGTTTAAACCATCCAACAAAAACTTAGCAGCAATATATCCACTCAAAAATGAATTTTGGCCATAATAGGAAAGAAAATTCGCCTCATCGATTACAGAATCAATAAAAGAAAATAAAACTCCTGCTTCAGATAACTTCAAGGTGAGTTTAAGCGTCTCATCTCTGAATATTGGCGCTATAAAAACAGCATCAGGTTGAGAAATTAGAATACTTTGGGCTACTTTATTAAAAGAGTTAACATCAAACTGATCATAACATGCTTTTTCGAACGAGACATTATACCCCGAAAACTCCTGCATTGCTTTTTCAAATCCTTTATTTACAATTGACCAATATTCACCTTCTTTGTAAGAAGGTATTAAGTAAATAAAACGATAAATGCGTTTGGATGCTAATGAACGAGCAAGGATATTTGGGGTATAATTAATCTCTTTAAGGACCTTGTTTACAGCCTCTTGACTTTTAGCCGAAACATCACCACGTTTGTGCAATACCCGATCGACAGTACCTTCTGAAACCCCAGCTAGGCGAGCAATATCTTTAATTCGAATGTTTGATTTTTCTGTACTCATATCTATTCATCATAAAACCGTGTACGCACACAGTAATTTATCACAAAGATACTAACATTTTTTAATTAGCAAAACTTCAAGAATATTTTGAACACATAAAAAGCATTAAACAACTACCAAAATACTAATAAACAAACACATACACAACAATTAATTCAAAATAAAAAAAACCACTCCTTACAAAAAAGAGTGGTTTCACAAACTGTATATTCTAGTTAGTACAAATCAACAAAAAAATTAAAAAGGTGTTTCGTCGTGCGAACCACCACTTAAAAAGTTAGGTGGTGTTGATTTTTGTCCATCGCCATAAAAGGTATCGGCAGAAAAATCATTTAGTTTGGATGAAATAGTTTGATAGCCTTGAAACGACTCATCACCACTCATATCGTCTTTGTTCATAAACTTAGCATATTCACCCTTAAACTTAAGGGATACAATATCGGTGGCACCATTACGGTGTTTAGCCACAATAACTTCAGCCAACCCGATAAGTGAATTTCCTTCGTTATCTTCGGTAATACGGTAGTACTCAGGACGGTGAATAAAACAAACCATATCGGCATCTTGCTCAATGGCACCCGACTCACGAAGATCGGATAGCTGTGGACGCTTGCCTTCGTGACCTGTACGACCTTCGACACCACGATTCAGCTGCGAGAGCGCAATAATTGGAATATCGAGCTCTTTAGCAAGACCTTTGAGCGAACGTGAAATGATACTTACCTCCTGCTCACGACTACCAAAGCTCATACCACTTGCGTTCATAAGCTGAAGGTAGTCAATAATTAAACATTGTACATGGTGCTCTTTTACCAATCGGCGCGCTTTACTACGCAGTTCAAAAACCGATAAACTGGGGGTATCATCAATGTAAAGTGGTGCATCTAGTAACAAATTGATATCTTTATCAAACTTTTCCCATTCATATTTTTCGAGCTGTCCGTTCTTTATCTTTTCACCTTCGAGCTGGCAAACATTCATTATCAAACGATTAACCAACTGTACATTCGACATCTCGAGCGAGAAAACAGCCACTGGATTTTTAAAATCGACGGCCATATTTTTGGCCATTGACAAAATAAACGCTGTTTTTCCCATTGCCGGACGAGCTGCAATGATAATTAAATCGGATTTTTGCCAGCCCGAAGTTAGCTTATCGAGCGCATGAAAACCACTAGGACAACCACTTGCACCCGACTTAGTAGCAGCAATCTGCATACGTTTTCGCGCTTCCTCAATAACGGGGTTAATCTGAGTTACATCCTTTTTCTGGCTATTTTGGCTTAATTCAAAAAGCATTCCTTCGGCCTCTTGCATCAAATCTTCAATATCCGATTTATCATCAAAAGCTTTGGTTTGAATATCTGTAGAAACACGAATAAGTTCACGTGCCAGATATTTTTGAACAATAATGCGTGCATGATACTCTAAGTGAGCCGCCGAAGATACTTTGGCTGTTAACAAAGTAATGTAATATGGACCACCAACTTCGTCAATAGTACCATTTTTACGTAATTGCTCGGTAACGGTATGCATATCCACCGGCTCTTGATGCAAGGCTAACGACATGATGGCTTCAAAAATCTTTTGATGCGCCATTTTGTAAAAACAATCGGGTTTCAGAATTTCGGATACCATTGAGTAGGCATCTTTTTCGAGCATAATTGCACCTAATACAGCTTCTTCGAGTTCTGGTGCTTGTGGTGGAAGTTTACCATATTCATTTGCCGGAACCGGCATATTTGTATTTTTCTTACTATAATTTTTACGTTCAGCCATTTAATGAGATTTGAGAGTTTGAAGATTTGAGAGTTGGAAGATTTGAAGATGGTTCAACTAATCAAAATTTCGGAACAAACAACTTTCGTTGTATATTTGTGTTTAATAATTTGATGCTAATGAAAAGATATAAGT
>JAGNPC010000315.1 GCA_017989795.1 Paludibacter sp.
CAACAACTCGGTATAGGATTGTTCGTCAATGATATCTGCCGAAATGGCACGGACTAAATTGCCTTCCAAATTGTAAAAAGCAGCATAAACTTCCATCCGTCTCGCATCGATCATGGCACAAAATAAACTTTGTTTATCCGGATTGTCAATTGTTTTAACAGCCATTTGGGTAATAATTTGAAGCGTGCTAAGTGCAATCAACGGAATGTTGAAGCCATACGCAAGTCCTTTGGCAGTAGAAACGCCAATTCGCAAACCAGTATATGATCCAGGCCCGCCACTTACAGCTACTGCATCTAATTTCAGTTGTAGGCTTTCGGCGGCTTGGAGTGCCTCGGCTATAAATGGACTGAGCATGGTAGCATGATTCATACCTTCGGCGTTTATCTTGCTAAATAGACACTTTCCATCTCTGCTAAGTGCTACAGAGCAGATGTTAGTAGACGTTTCAATATTGAGAATGGTCATTACGTAGTTATTTTTTGCACAAAAGTATATTCTTTTTTTTATACTTCAATAAAAAAGAGGATGTCATTACGAACATCCTCTTTATTATTATAAATTTTATTAGCGTTAAACTAAACTGTAATTAGCTTACAAGTTTCTTTTCGATGGCATAATGAGTAAGCTCAACGTTGTTTTTTACGTTTAGCTTTTCGAATATTCGCAACCGATAAGTAAATACAGTTGAGATGCTTAGTCCTAATTCCTCCGCGATGTCTTTGGCTTTGATACCCGATGCAATTTTAATTAAAATTTCGCGCTCACGGTTTGATAATAAATCGTGCGGATCTGCATCCGATTCGGGAATAACATCAAAAGCCAATTGCTCGGCTAAGGTACTGCTAATGTAACGACCCTTCGAATTGATTTTATGGATAGCTGTTACGAGTTCTTCCAACGCCGTATCTTTACATAAGTAACCTGAAGCACCCGATTTAAGTGTTTTAAGAGCAAATTTATCTTCGGGGTGAATGCTTAGTACCAAAATGTGTATTTTGGGTCTGAGTGCTTTAATGTCCATCAATAAGTCGATACCATTTCTACCTGGCATATTCATATCAAGCAACATTATGTCGCATTCTACTTTTCGTATTTTATCAATGGCTTGGGCGCCGTTTTGTGCTTCGCCAACCACCAAAATGTCAGATTCTTCTTTTAGAATCATTTTAAGGCCTTCTCGAATAATCTCATGATCATCGACAATAAATACTTTAATCATAAAAGTTTTAATTAGTGTGTGGTTCCAAAACTTGTATTTATCGGGATTGAAAAGTGAAAATTTTATAGTAAAAATTTTAATGCAATGTCAATCAAAAAATTACAATACTCAAAAATCTCAAACCTATACAATTATAGTAGCTAAGATTACTATAAAATTGCAATTGCAAATATAAGCTTTTTTCTAACTTATTGCAATATTTTGAGACATTTATTCTATATATATTAAAATTGGCTGTTTTTTTTCAAAAAATGAATTTATGTGATACAGATTATAGCAATTTTAGCCCATAATTATATTTTCTTTTACGTAATGAATCATATCTAAATTATTGTTTAATTTTAAATTTTCAAAAATCTTTTTTCGGTAAGTAAATACCGAAACAATGCTTAAACCTGTTTTTTTTGCAATATCTTTAATTTCTAGACCTTTGTACAACATTATTAAAATGTTGGTTTCAAGATCCGACAGTTTTTGCAACTCATCCTGTTCGCTATATATAGTTTTGAATGCGAGCAATTCAGCATATTCGGGACTAATATATCTTCCTACATCATAAGTTTTACGTATGGCATTTATTATTTCATTGATACTTGAATCTTTGCATAAATACCCAGAAGCTCCTAATTTGTAGGCTCTTAGTGCTGAGCGCTCCTCGGGGTTGATGCTCATAATTATCACTTTAACTTCAGGGCGTTGCTTTTGCAACTCAACCAAAAGTTGATAGCCATTTTTTCCGGGCAAATACAAATCTACCAACATAATATCGCAAGCAATACTTTCCATAGCATCCAACACTTCTTCGGATGATTTAGCTTCACCTGTGATATTTATGTCACTAAATTCTCGAATTAGTTTTTTAAATCCCTCTCTGACGATTTCATGATCGTCAACTATAAATATATTTATCATAACACTTCCGATTTTTAATCTGATTATCCATAGGGTTTAATGAGCTGTTTTATTGTTTCAAATTTAGCGCTTAAACTTTAGTTTGCAATAGTGGAAGTGTTGTAGTAAATTATTTGATAGTTTAAAAAAAAATGCGACAATCGTATTTTTTACTTTTCTGTATTATTTAATGTGTTCAATATTTTAAAATTAAACAATTGATATTTAATGCTAAAATGGCATGAGTTTGCATTTGTTCGATATTGAAGTAATAGTAAATTGTATAAAAATAGAACTTTAAAGGTTTGTGACCCATTTTACAGAATTACATGAAGTTCATATTTAGCCTGTTTTTTAAAAAAACAGCACTTATAAGTTGTGAAAATAAGATTATTTAACGCTTTAGATAGATGAAATTTTTGCCTCGTAGTATTTATTTGTAATTATTACTACAAAAAAAAGAGTAATAACGACTTTTTTAATTGTTATTTTGCAATGCCTTTAGTCCGTAATTTAGTTTTTGTTGGCTCTTACCCAACTTAGAAAGAAGCTCACCTCTTCTTTATTGAGTGTTTCGCTGAGCATGCTATAGACTGAACCAGGTTCGGCCTGATCCATAATCGCAAGTGCCCGCTCGCGCTTTTCGATAGGCAAAAAGGTGTCGATATGAAGTTCGCCAGTGGCAATGTGTTTGCCTAAATGACTACAAATAGTACTTGTTACTAAATTGCGAATAGTAGCTATTTCTTCGATTGTTTTCCCCGCTTTGTAGAGTTCGAAGGATTCGATGTGTGATTGAATTTTTTCCTTTTTGTCAGTTGTGCTTTTGGCTGTATTTGTTTTTTTAGCTGGTTTACTTTCAATTTTCTCTGCCATGTTTGACTCTAACTTATTGTCGTTACAGTACTTGCGGATGATATTTAAAAATAACTCGCCATATTTTTCAACTTTAGCGGGTCCAAATCCATCTATAAGCAATAATTCTTTATCGGTTTGCGGCAAGTATTCAGCTAGTTCGGTAAGTGTTTTGCTGCCTGCTACAACATAGATAGGCAGGTTACGTGGCTCACAAATTTCGTTGCGTAAAGCAAGTAAATCGTGGTATAGTTTTGGATGACGA
>JAGNPC010000049.1 GCA_017989795.1 Paludibacter sp.
CACTGGAGATATGCGTGCGGCTTTGGCCTTGTATCCTGTATCGATGGAGCAGTTAATAGCCATAGCCGATAGTGGAAATATTATGCCACCCAAAACAACATGGTTTGAACCAAAATTGCGCTCAGGACTTGTTATACATGAGTTAGACTAGGTTTTATTTATAAATAAGGGCTTTTATTATAATGATAAAAAATTTATTTTCGATTCTAATGGTGTTGTTGGTTACATCCTTTTTGCAAGGCTGTGGTTCAACTGCGCGTTTAAAAAAGGCCGATAAGCGATTTGAAAGTGGAGCTTATTTTTCGGCTTCAGAGGCCTATAAACGTGCTTACTCAGGTATTTCAAGTAAAGATAAGGCATTACGAGCACGTGTATCGTTTAATATGGGTGAGTGCTATCGGGTTTTAAACTATAGTATTGCTGAGCAAAATTATGTGAATGCCATTCGTTTTAATTATCCTGATAGCATTGTTTTTTTGCGTTATGCTCAGGTGTTGCATCGAAATGGTAATTATAAGGAAGCTGAAAAGAACTATCAGATTTTTGCTCGAAGTAATGCCTCGCACACACTTGCTGCTAACGGTGCTGACTTATTGAAAATGGCCGATGCATATAAAAAACAACCTACTGCTTATGTGGTTAAAAAGTTTGATGTGTTTAACTATCGTCGCAGCCACAATTTCAGTCCTTCATTTCAAGGTACTGATGGCGATGTGTTGTTCTTCAACTCAGATAGATCAGTGCAGAAAAAAGCTGGACAGAAAAATTCACTAATCACAGGCTTACCTATAAGCTTAATGTATACTAGCCGTAAAAATGCAACAGGCGTTTGGGATAAACCAGCCCCTCTAGTAGCTTCAGAGGGCAAAATTGTAAGCTCCGAAGATGGTGTGTGTGCTTTCAGTAACGATGGTAATACGATGTTTTTTACGCGCTCAAGTTCGTTGGCTAGCTCTAATGCAGGCACTTCCATCTACCAGTCGAAGCGTGCCGGCGGTGCATGGAGCGAAGCAAAAAAAATAAACTTGTTCAAAGATAGTACTATTTCGGTTGCTCATCCAGCCATTTCGCCTGATGGCAATAAATTGATTTTTGTAAGCGATGCTCGTGGAGGTAAGGGTGGCAAAGATTTGTGGAGTGCAAATTTAGTGGGTGGCGAATTTAAAGAAATTGAAAACTTAGGTTCCAATTTTAATACCGAAGGCGATGAAATGTTTCCCTCATTTGCTGCCGATGGAACCTTGTATTTTGCATCGAATGGTTTAGCCGGCTTAGGTGGTTTGGATCTTTTTAAAGCTACCGAATTAAAATCGGGTAGTTGGGTTGTAGAGAACTTAGGACTGCCGATAAATTCCAGTTCGGATGATTTTGGAATTACTTTCGAAGGCAAGTTGCAAAAGGGCTTTTTTAGCTCCAACAGAGGTGATGCGCGTGGTTACGACATGATTTATTCGTTTGAGTTGCCCGTATTTGAGTATGTTATTGAGGGTAAAGTGACAGACGAATTGCAGGAGCCAATAGCTGAGGCTATAGTACGTTTAGTGAGCAATACGGGTATAAACACCAAAGTGCAAACTAAAAAAGATGGTACTTTTCGAATTCGTATCGACAAGGAATTGGATCTTGTTTTATTGGCTACGGGCAGGGGATACTTGAATAAAAGTGCACGGTTAAATACGCTGGGAGCTACTAAAAGTCAGACTTATAATCAAAATTTTGTGCTTCAAACAGTGTACAAACCTATACAGGTAGAAAATATATTTTACGAATTTGGTAAATGGGACTTAACAGCCCAATCGGAAACGGGCTTGCAAGCACTGGTAACTGTTTTGAATGACAATCCATCTATAACCATTGAAGTGGCTGCACACACCGATTTTGTTGGTAATAACTTATCGAACATCGAACTATCGACAAAGCGCGCTCAGTCGGTAGTAAGTTATTTGATAGCCAAGGGTATTGACCCTAAACGTTTAAGTTCGGTGGGATATGGCGAGGATAAACCTTTTGTAGTCGATGCTTTGACAGTTAAAAAGTATAGCTTTTTAAAAGAGGGAGATGTTCTCACTGAGTCATTTATTGAAAATTTATTACCTACACAACAAGAACAAGCAAACCAAATTAATCGTAGAACTGAGTTCCGCGTTGTTAAAACAAGCTTTAAGTAACGCTTTTATATAAAAAACAATTATAAACTGATGAAACAATATCATGAATTACTTCGCCGTGTGATGGCCGAAGGAGTACACAAAGAGGACAGGACCGGAACCGGAACAAAAAGTGTTTTTGGACATCAAATGCGCTTTAATTTGGAAGATGGTTTTCCTTGTTTGACAACTAAAAAACTACACTTAAAATCAATAATTCATGAATTGCTTTGGTTTTTGAATGGCGATACCAATGTAAAATACCTACAAGATAACGGGGTGCGTATTTGGAATGAGTGGGCCGATGAAAATGGTGATCTAGGGCATATTTATGGCTATCAATGGCGCTCATGGCCAAATTATTCGGGTGGACATATTGACCAAATTACCGAAGTAGTCAACACCATTAAAAACACTCCCGACTCACGTAGGATTATTGTTAGTGCTTGGAATGTGGCAGATATACCCAATATGAAATTGCCTCCTTGCCACGCTTTTTTTCAATTTTACGTGGCCGATGGTAAGCTTAGTTTACAGTTATACCAACGTAGTGCCGATATTTTTTTAGGTGTACCTTTTAATATCGCATCTTATGCCTTGCTTTTGCAAATGATGGCACAAGTTACAGGTTTAAAAGCGGGCGATTTTGTGCATACCTTGGGCGATGCACACATTTATACCAATCATTTTGAACAAGTAGAGTTGCAATTGTCGCGCGAGTTACGTGCATTGCCTACTATGAAAATAAACCCAGAGGTTAAAAGCATTTTTGATTTTAAAATTACTGATTTCGAACTTATTGATTACGATCCACATCCGCATATTAAAGCTGAAGTAGCGGTGTGATTTTAGCATAAAAAAACCAGCGTCTTTATCAGATACTGGTTTTTTTATGCTAATAATACATCGCATTATAAAAATCCAAGTTCAAGTTTGGCTTCTTCGCTCATCATTTCTTTGTCCCAAGCAGGCTCAAAAACAATGTTCACCTCTACGTTTGTAATACCCTCAACGCTACCAGCTTTCATTTTTACATCTTCTACAATAAAGTCAACAGCTGGGCAATTGGGTGCGGTTAGAGTCATATCAATATTAAGAAGTCCACCTTCAGTAACTTCAATTTTATAAATCAGACCTAAGTCATAGATATTTACAGGTATTTCTGGATCGTACACGGTACGAAGCATTTTTACAATTTTCTCTTCTGTTTCTAAAAATTCGTTCATATTGTTGCTTTATTAAATTCGTAATTCTAATGTTGTATATATTAACAGTGTCAAACGCCGAATAGTTTGTTGGTTCGACTATTATTTCGCACTTATTAGTTGATCAAATTCGGGTAGTGAAGTCCCAAGCCTACCATTAATTACCACTACTGCGTTTACTTTAGCTTTGATGGCTAGTTTATTGTCCGATTTTCGGTAGATAGCTTGATGAAAAACATAGCGCACACCTTCTTTTTCGATGTATAGCTTCGAAACAAAGGTATCGCCAGGACGCAAGGGCGTTTTATATGCTATTTCGATGCTCGACACCATGGCGTCGATACCGCGGTTGTGAAGTTCGGCGAAGCTTACGTGGTTAGCTTCAAGAAATTCGTGGCGGGTGTGTTCAAGATAGTTTTGATATACCGAGTTATTTACTACGCCTTGTATGTCGCATTCGTAATCGCGTACTTTGAGTTCGAGTTCGTATATGTACATGTTAATTTGAAGATTTGAAGATTTGAAAATTTGAAGATTTGAGATGCAAAGTTACAAAAAAACGCGCATGCTTTTTAGGGCACACGCGCTTTTACTTCAAACAATCAATCAAACTAATTTTTTAAAATTTTAGTTATCGATTTACCTTCATTACAAACCACTTCAACTAAATAGAGTCCATTGCTTAGAGTTGCAATGTCTATTTCTGATTGATTCATTTTGCTTATCAGTAGTTTACCTTGTAAATTGTATATGTTTATTTTGTTTTCAGGTGTAATAGTGTTTATGTGTATCTTGCCTGTAGTTGTCGAAGTATATACATAATTGTTTGTTTTGTTTTCAATAACCGAACTAGGTAAGTTTATTTGTTTATCTGTAAAAATAAGAACCTGTCCTGCTCCAATTTGAATAGGAGTATTGGCAAAACTTACGTTGTATTGTTGACCTGTTAATAAGTTGTACCAAGCTCCAGTTTTAGGGAAATTGGGGAATGCTGTAATCGTTTCAGATGCTTTAAAATTACCTATAGCTAGGATATTCAATTCACTATGTATTATTGAAATTCTTCGTCCACTCTCCCAGTCATTTGTTCCCGATTGTATGGATAGAATTCCATCGTTAAATACATTTGGATACATTTTTCGTAGAGTAATTATTTTTGATGATAAATCATAAGCCGATTTACGATGACTTAAACTTAACCACCCAAATGCTGACGGTTTTTCAGAGGTTCTACCACCAAGCGCATCAATTGAAATGTCGTAGCCAATTTCTCCAAATTGCCAAATCATTTTTGGCCCGGGTACAAGTGTTGTGAAGGCGATATTTAATGGTACGCGGTTGGTTCTATATACTGAATCGGTTTTAATAACTCCACTGCCAAATGCTTTTGCTTTGTAGAAATTTCGTTCTTCATCATGGCTTTCGGCATATCCAACCCAACGGCGTGGCGAACTTGAAAGACCTCCAAAGTCACTATCGCTTTGAATACCCATTGCTGCTTGCGAGAATGAATTATTTACGTTACGCCACAAGTACATGCCCTTATTGGCTAGCGCATTCTCTTCGCTGTAATCACAGAAGTGTTCTAAAATAAACATCACATCGCTTTTTGTTGCTGTAGCCGCATTGTAATACTCGGTTAAATAATCAATACGCGTTTGATCGTAGGCCGATGCGGTGCTTTCGGTGCTTGCTTTTTGGGTGATACCTTTGGTTAAATCAAGACGGTAACCGTCAATTTTGTATTCGGTTAGCCAGTATTGAATCATTCGTTTAAAGTAGTCACGTGTTCCTTGATATGAATGGTTAAAGTCGTGAAAAACACTGTATGGGTGAGGAGCATCTACATTGAACCACGGGTTGTTTGTTGCAGTTTTGTTTGTAGTGCTGTTCCAATATAGTTTTGCAAATGGGTGTGAGCCAGAAGCATGGTTTAATACGATATCAAGAATGACTGCTATGCCACGTTTATGACATTCGTCCACAAATTGTTTGTAAATGTCGGCGGTTCCATAGGCTTTATCGGGAGCAAAATAATGGTTTGGATTGTAACCCCACGAATTGTTGCCATCAAATTCTTGTACAGGCATTAGCTCAACGGCTGTAACACCGAGCGATTTTAAATAATCAAGTTTTAGTATCGCAGCTTGTAAGGATTTTTCTGGAGTAAAGTCACGGAGTAGTAATTCATAAATTACTAAGTTTTCGCGACTTGTTACATTGAAACTAGGTACTTCCCAATTGTAAGTAGGTTTTGCAGTTTGGAATGTAGCAACTAATCCTTCTGTTTTTCCTTCTGGATATGCTTTTAAGTTTGGATAAATAAGTTGTTTTTCATTAATCCATTTATCATTCCAAGGATCTAATACCATTTCTGTATAAGGGTCACTTGTGCGGATAGTTCCATCCACCAAGTACTGATAACCGTAAATTTTCCCAGCAGTTAAACCAGTAAGTGTAATCCACCAATATTCACCATCTTTTTTTAGCTGATAAGCATTTAGCTGTGACCAATCGTTGAATTCTCCAAGTAAAAACACATTTGTTTTGTTTGGGGCATGATAGACCAATGTTACTGTTGAGTTGTCGATGTAGTTTATGCCTATTTGAGTGTTTGCTGGACGCGTCTGATTAACAACAGCTTCAGGGACACACACCTTTAAAGTGTCGTATACGGATGTGTTGTTTAGAGTTGCTGATGCAATGAGTGTATAGTCGCCTGTAGCGCTAAATAATTGTGAGTGATTTAGGCTCGTACTCGCTGTTTCTGATTTGAGAACTGACCTATTCATACTTAGCTCAAGATTTGAGGTAAGTGATGAGTTTACAGTAATTGCTAAGTTTGTGCCGAGTGCAAGCGATTGATTACTAGTAGGTGAAGTGAATGAAACATTCAGCCCTGCATCGTAGACAGTAACAGAAATATCGGTTCCCCCCGTGTCTTTACCTTCTTTGGTTTTTAATCCATTTCGGAAAACCATGGCTAGTTTTTTTACAACTTCAGAAGAGGTTAATCCAAAGTACGAAGCCATACTTGGGGTGATAACCAATTTCCATTTGTTACTTCCAAGACTTGTTAGTTTGTATTTTGCTGAGTTGTCTCCCCATGTTGGAGCATGTTTCCAATCTGAATTGCTGGAACTGAGATTTGTGATAACACCAATATGTGCATATATGCCATCAGAGCCAGCATAATCTTTAAGGCCAGCTGTTCCTTTGGTTGCATCATAAATTAATTCAACTTCACCGTTGTAGTCTTTGCTTATGAACACTGGATTTGTTACAATGATTTGACTCCAAGAGTAAAATGAGCACATGAGCAAAAAGACAGAAATAATTGATTTTTTCATATCTATTAAAATAATATTTATTATAGTTGGATTAAACTGAATAACTAGACAAATGTATACTATATTTCAGAATTGTTGTCTAGTAACGGATTAAAAATCACATTGTTTCTATTTCAAACGTTTGCAACGCACTTTGAAAATGTATGATCATTTTTCTTGTACCTAATCTTATTTGAACTTAAATTTGTTTTAGAAGATAGTTTAAAACTATTGCAAATTCAATGTGTGATTTTGAATGTGATTATTGACTTAATAGGAATAACAATGGAATGTGAATGCGTTCTTTCCATGCATTTTCGCTGTGATCTTTGCCCTCAAAAAAATAGGTTCCCCATTTGTATTTGCTAGCTTTATTTTGTGCTTGAAGTGTTTTATCGACTTCCTTTTGTAGTGGAGGATATAAGGCATCAAGTGTTTGGTTGCCGTAATCGAAATACAATTTGCTTTTTCTAAGGTATTTCAGTTTTCTTTTTAAATAATCGTTAAATGCTAGTGGAATAGGGTTGTTTTCGACAGAAAATATACCTGGCCAATGTGTCGAAAGGCAAGCTGCGCCCCCAAAAACCTTCGGATATTCGCATAAGGCATACATCGAAATTAAACCACCCATGCTACTACCTGCTATAAATGTATGTTTACGATCATTTTTTACAGCGTAATTTTTATCAATATAAGGTTTGAGTTCTTCTGTTATAAACTTCAAGTAGTTGTTTGATTGCGGCTTAAATGTACTCTTTGTTCGTCCTTTCTCTATTAGTATGTTCGAAATAAAAGACTTTTGGTCGATGGTTAGGCTCTCAAAAGGTTTCTGTGGAAAATAATCTGCATGGCGATTTTCACCATCATTCCATATTCCAACGATGATAAATGAACCAAGTTGTTTGTTTTTTATCAACGAGTTGGCGACTTCATCCATTTCCCATGACTGTTTGTTCCATGTTCCATTCGCATCGTAAAGCATTTGTCCATCATGCATGTAAAGAACTGCATGTTTTTTAGTTTCCGAATATCCTTCGGGCAACCAAATGTCAATGTGTCGAGAAGTTACAAATTTTGATTGATACATTTCGATTCGGTCAATTCTCCCAAAGCTCACTGATGGCTTTGGTTGTGGAAATACAATAATTGAATTGATCATAAATAATATACTTAAGTATGCTGCTTTCATTGTAAAATATTAGTACTTGATAAATTTCAATGTGGTCTTTTTTTCTAAATCATAATCAGTAGCTTTTATCAAAAGTAAAGCTTGATCTAAATTATTAATGTTGATTGAATTGGTGTTTGTTGCTGTTTTAATTAGTACTCCACTAACATTAAAAAGTTCAATTAATTTAAGTGTTTTGTTAAATTGAATAGAAGTACTATTACTATCAATGCTAAAGCTTAGTGAAGGTGACGTTTGAGAATTGATGTTTGTTGCGTTTTTAAATGCGTCCAACGCAATAGTTGGTTTGCCAGTGTTGTCAAATGCACCTAGCGAATAACCTTTCCAATTTGAATAACTTTGTGGTTCCCAGTAAAGCACACCTAGTCCCTTGTTATTTGCTATCGATTTCGTTTTTTGAATTATGTCCGATAAGAAATTTTTACACACTTGAGCATTATCCCAGCTCATGCCACATTCTACAATCATTACATCAGTGTTATAACGTGCCACCATATCATTCATATTTGATAGGCAGTCAAAATTTGCATTCTGCCAATCGTTAGGTGTTTTATACCAACTTGGGTAAAGCGACATTCCGATAACATCCCACTTGCCCCCATTGTTTTTTAAACCATCAAATAGCCATCTGAACAAACCATTATCGTGTCCACTTTGTAAATGAACGATTACTTTAGCTTGTGGGAATACTTCTTTTACTGCATCGTATCCTGCATTGTTTAGTGCACTGTAATTTGCCATCGATGCAGATGCTTTTCCAGTATCCCAAAGCATGCCATTGCCCGTTTCGTTGCCTACTTGAACCCATTCTGGATTTATGTTGTTACTTTTCAATACATTTAATACCTCACGGGTGTGGTTCCCGATAGCATTTTTTAATTCGTTCAGATTTAAGTTAGTCCAAGATACGGGTTTCGTTTGTTTACCTGGATCTGCCCACCAGTCACTGTAATGAAAATCAATCATAATTCGCATGCCTAATTCATTTGCCCGTTTGGCTTTGATTAGTAAGTCAGCAGTATTGCACCATCCATCGATAGGATCAACCCATACACGAAGTCGTACGGAATTCATGCCCAATGATTTTGTTAATGCAATTATTTCGATTGGATTTCCATCAGATGTATAGAAGAGTTTACCTGCAGATTCCATTTCGGTTATCCAGCTAATGTCAGCACCTAGTGCAAACGAAGTCTTTTCAGATGAGTTTGCCTTTGTAATATAAGAGAGCGAAAATAGATAATAAATAATTCCAATTATAACACGATTTTTCATAAGTACTAAATTAAAGACCGAGAGTGTATTAGTATAAGAACAACAAAAGCTGTTCGGAAGTTTCCGAACAGCTTTTGTTTTATTTAATGGTTTTGTTATTTGATAGCCACTTTTTGAGTTTGACCATCAACTTTAATGATGTATAAACCAGCTTTTAAAGTTTCAGAGCGGAAAGTTCCACTCATTACTTTGCTTTCAATGATACGTCCACTCATGTCAAGTAGTTCTGCTTTACTTGTAACTCCTTCAATAATTACTGATTTGTTTGAAGTGTACACTTTATATTTGTTAGCGTCGACATTGTTAACACCTGTGCTACCTGCCCAAGCTAATACTATGTCAGTGTAAGTAGTTTGAACTTGAGCATCTGCAGTACGGTTATCTGTTACAGCAGTACCATCAGCTTTGTATTCAACACTTGCATCTAATTGATCGTTGTAGTATTTGTAATTCATGATATCAACATCAGTTACAGTAAATGTGAATGTTCCGTCACCATTTTTAGTTCCAGCAATAAATTCACCTGCAGCACCATTTTTTTCATTTTTGATGTACATTGTGTTTGTATTTGCA
>JAGNPC010000317.1 GCA_017989795.1 Paludibacter sp.
GCGTTGTACATTGCTCGAAAACACCTGAATACGATACCCAGGGCCCGAACCTGCCACTACAACTCGCCCACCTTTTCTATCGGCCATCGAATCTTCAATACGCTTATCCTGATGCACTTTCACTTTTGCACCTGAAATAGTATCAACGGCTGCTAGCGATTTAAATATATCGGCTAAATTGCCCTGTGCATACAGTTGAACAGCAAAAATGGCAATTATCAGAAGGGAAAATATCTTTTTCATTTAAAAAAAAATGTATTAATTATTTACAAAAAAAACAGCTATTACAATAAACCACCTGTTACAAAACAATTTTCGAACACAGGTAGTTCCATAGGCTCCGATTTAAACAACGCGTACACCGACGAACCAGAGCCCGACATAGAAGCATAAACTGCTCCAGCATCGTACAACTGCTGTTTGATAAGTGCAATTGCAGGATATTGTTCAAATACCGACACTTCAAAATCATTCACCAACTTGTCTTTCCATTCTTCAATAGGCAGTTTCAACACGTCTAAAATAGGATATAGTGGCTTAGCTGGCACCACTTTAGAATAAGCTTCGGGCGTTGAAACGTGAATATCGGGCTTTACTAGCACCATAAACAAACCTTTCAACGAAACTGTTACTTTCGAAAATTCATTGCCAATGCCCGTTGCATAAACGGGTTTGTTTTTGATAAAAAACGGACAATCGGCACCTATTGCCAGCGCTAGTGCTTCGAGTTTTTTGGGAGCAATTTTCAAGCCAAAAAGTTCGTTCAAGGCTTTTAAAGTAAATGCGGCATCAGCCGAACCACCACCAAGCCCTGCACCAAAAGGTATTTGCTTAATCAAGGTAATGTCAACAGGAGGTAATTCGTATTGATTACGCAATAAGCGGTACGCTTTCACAATCAAATTATCATCGGGATTACCATCAATAGCTATGCCCGACGACGAAAAGCTGTAATCGCTACAACTATCGGATGGAATAAGCTCCAACACATCGCAAAGGCCGATGGGGTAAAATACCGTTTCGATATTGTGATAACCGCTTGGGCGTTTTTCAACAATATTTAATCCTAAATTTATTTTGGCATTCGGATAAACTAGCATATATGGTATAGAATTGATCGTTTATTATTTTGAACTGCAAAGATAAAACATTATTTCGCAATAAGACGCGTACACTTTAGGTCCATTTTGAAAGATATGAAACAAGAATTAGAATGTCATTTGTATTTTACGAAAGAACTCCCAAATAATGACGCCACCTGTAACACTTACGTTGAGCGAATGTTTGGTTCCATATTGTGGAATCTCGATGCAACCATCGCAATTATCAACCACCGATTGTTGCACGCCTTTTACTTCATTGCCTAAAATGACAGCATATTTCTGGTTGGGATCTAATTGCAAATCGGGGAGCAGGGTACTTCCTACTGCTTGCTCAATGGCAAAAACAACATAGCCATCGGCTTTCAGTTGCGATACGGCATCGTGTGTATCCGTAAAATGCTGCCAATCAACCGTATTTTCGGCACCAAGCGCTGTTTTATGAATTTCGGCATGAGGAGGCGTACACGTAATACCACACAAATAAACAGCTTCGATCAAAAAAGCGTCGGCTGTGCGAAACACAGAACCAACATTGTGCATGCTACGAACATTGTCGAGAACAACCACTAAGGGTAGTTTGGATGTTGATTTAAACTCTTCGGGTGTGAGCCGATTCATTTCGGTAATTTTTAGCTTCTTCATGTGCGTTCGTTGAGCCTATTTTTGTTTAGCGGCTGCAAATTTACGCATTTATTTTGGTGTGACAGAAGGAGCACATACTCTATTTTGTCAACAGTAACGAAATAGCCCTTTCGATGAGGGTATCGTACCCCGCAATTTCGTCGGACACTAACAGTTCTACGGCAATTTCTGGCTCTACACCAAATTCAGTATGCTTCATATCGGCATCGAACATGGGGCTCGACGAGAATCGAACCATCCACCCGTTTGGCAGCTCGCTCGACAAAGGCAAACCACCTCCCCCACCCGATGTATCGCCTAAAATGCGAACATTGGGCGCTTGTTTCATGCGACTAATAAAAGAGTTGGTTGAACTATACGAACGTCTATTAGACAGCACAATAACTGGCCTTTCCCATTGAAGTTTACTGTGCGCTGGTGTTTTTAAAGCTTCAGGTTTCGAAAAATCAGCATGTCCATTTCCTGTTTTATGCTGCATGTAACCCGTAATGGTTTCTTCTTTAAAAAAATACGATGCAAACTGCTCAGCCATACTTAACAATCCTCCACCGTTATTCCGAACATCAATAATCAAAGCATCGCAAGTAGAGAAATAAGTCATTATATTATACATATTTACATCCGAAAATGCCACTGAAAAATCGGGATAACTTAAATAACCAACTTTCCCTTTTGCAATCCGATTGTAACGAAGTCCGCTCACAGCCAAATAATTTGAGCCCAAATACCTATTATTTAAAATTAGTTTCGCATTATAATTATCAGGATATTCGGTATACCATTTCCAATAACGTGAGGTATTAAAATCGGAATACAAATTGACATGACCATCTTTCAGTTCGGCAAGCATTTCGCCCATCAAATTAAAAAAAGTCACTTTATCCATCGTGTTCAATACGCGCGGTTCGTAAGCCGCATGTATCGAATCCCAATTTATTTTTTTATAATCTAAATAACAATAACGGGTGTCGATAATTCGCCATAGTGACTCAAAATTACCTTTATTGGTATTGCCCAACGACTCCGGTTCATTGATGCAAGCATTTAAACTAAAAACTATTGCCAAAAAAAGCACCACTTTCAGCTTCATTAATTTATCTTTTTAGTTATCTATTTAGTTATCTATCAGTACTTAAAAAATTCATTGGTGCTACATTGCGTACACCTCCAAACTGAAAAATATCAGCCTTAAACCCTAAACTAACACAACTTGCGTAATGGCTATACACCTGATTATTGGCCTTATACAACCGGCTATCAGTTGCTACACCAATTATGATGGTAGAGTTTCGAAGCGGAATTTGCAAGTTTAAATGCGAATTTAAAGCTACTTTGTTATGCAATGAGCTAAAATGAATGGCCTTTTGCATATTCCCTAATCCAAACATCTCGTAGTACGAAGCACCAATAAGCGGTACAAACATAGCACCCAACACGGGCGATTGCACGCTAAAAGTCAACCTAAGTTGGCGTTTCCACAA
>JAGNPC010000318.1 GCA_017989795.1 Paludibacter sp.
GGGTACAACTGTTCTCAAGCCGTTTTTATGGCTTATTCTGACATATACGGTATAGAGCCGGAAACCGCAGCTAAACTGGCTACCTCCTTTGGTGGAGGAATGGGACGACTACGCGAAGTATGCGGGGCAGTTTCGGGTATGTTTTTAGTATTGGGATTGCAATACCCATTTATTGACCCCAAAGACAAGGTCACTAAAAACTCCAATTACAAAGCGGTTCAGCGAACAGCTAACGAATTCAAATCGGTTATGGGGTCATATATCTGTGCCGACTTACTCAAGCTTAAACACGAACCGCAAAACCCTGAATCGTCAGAACGAAACGAAGCTTATTATAAATCAAGACCTTGTACACGCTGTGTGAAAGTTGCGGCTGAAATAGTAGGAAAAGAATTGCTTACTGAAGGTTCAGCTAGAGCTTAAACTATATGAAATACTGCAAACAGATACAATTTACATTTTTGAGCTAACAAATGATTGAAATTGGTTTATTATTTTTTGGAATTATTGTAGGCATTTTATCCGGTTTATTTGGCATTGGAGGAGGAATCGTATTGGTTCCTTCGCTCATAGTTATTTTTGGAATGAATATTCTAGATGCAAATGCCACATCGTTAGCAGCAATGCTATTGCCTGTAGGTGTTTTAGGAGTTGTTTCGTACTATAAAGCTGGGCTTATCAAGGTTCGAGAGGCCTTGTGGATTGCAGTGGGATTGTTTATGGGTTCATTTGTTGGTGGTGAATTTGCAGTAAATATAAGCGAAAGCCTCTTGGCTAAGTTATATGCAGGTATCCTATTGTATATTGCATTGAGCTACTTCGATGTTTTTTCATACTTCAGAAAAAATAAGAATATAGATCAAGTAGAACATACAACTCAATCCAAACCTTTATGGTTGTATCTTTTGGTGGGGATAGGTGCCGGCATTTTCGCCGGTCTTTTTGGAAAAGGAGGAGGAATAGTTATTGTCCCATTACTCATAGCAGTTTTTCATTACGACCCTAAAGCAGCTGCCGCCACTTCATTAGCAGCTTTACAATTACCCGTAGGTTTGCCAAGTGTGATTATCTACGCCAACAACGGACATTTAAATATTTTATATGCCAGTTTAATTGCTCTCGGCATTTTGGCGGGTGCATTCTTTGGTTCAAAACTTGGAGTAAAATTACCTTCAGCAATTTTCAAAAAAGTATTTGCTGTGTTTTTACTCGTGGTGGCTGTTTATATGGTTTCTAAATATATATAAAAACACAATCTTATGAAAGGAAATTTTGATTCAATTATCAATGAAAACCGGCCTGTAATTGTCGATTTTCATGCAGTGTGGTGCGGACCGTGCAAAACGCAATCGCCAATACTGAAACAAGTAGCTGATGAACTTGGAGAACGAGTAAGAGTTATAAAGATTGATGTCGACCAAAATCAAGCGATTGCCGGTAGGTATCAGATACAAAGTGTGCCCACCTTAATAATTTTTAAGAATGGTGAAATAAAGCACAAACAGGCAGGCGTGCATAGCAAGGCTCAACTAATGAGTATCCTGAGCAGCATGTAGTTGAAAGCTTTCAATTTAGCTTAACCGAAATAAATCCCGATTAAGCTAAATTCAAATTTTAAAATTATTTTTATTGATGTCGAGAATTATTTGCTTAGTTTCTGCCATTTCGGCCTCTGTTTTTTCCAAATTCGGTTGAATTGCCATTGACAATAATTGCAGCAAAATCGGTACTGGACAGTATTTGTGGTGAGTAAACAACACCTCTTATTTTAAGCGTTCTAACAAAAGCCCGTAGATGATTTTCTGAACCTTTCAACAGATTGCTGTACACTGCAATAACATCGGGATTAGTGGTCTCAGCAATCAACTTCTTTAGGTCGGCAATATCATATTCTTCGATATATGCACCTGTACTTAATGCAGCATCACTGCTTGTCCCCGCGGCAATTAGTTGGTCATATAATTTTTGAATAGCAGTGTTCGTGAATTTTCCTGGTTCCGTAAGTGCGGGGTCGCTCAATCCAAAGTGAGTGATAAGTGCTAAAACAGCTGCTGTATGACGCGCTTCACTGTTAGAGATTCTATCAAAATTGATGACTCCATAAGTTGAGTAAAAACTGTCGTACACATCCTGTGCCATTTTTTCTTCTTCTCGCATCAGCAATAATCCATCTTTTTCTAATTGTGTCAAGCTGTTAGCATCTGTAGTAAAGACAGAAATGGCTGGAAATTCGTCAATGCTAACTTCCATTGCATCATTCTTTATTGAGCTAGCATCGTTTTGTTGACACGACCCAAACAAAAATGTGACAAAAAGAGTGACAGATAATAAATATTTTATTTTCATGACTTTAATGTTTTAATGATGATCACTTATTTACTTTATTGTTATCACATACACCATCGTTATTGGCGTCTACATAATTTGGCCCATTTACGACTTTACAATTACCTTTGCCCTGTCCACTTCCATTGCGCAAACCTTTACCTTGTCCATTACCATTTTTTAGGCCTTTACCCTGTCCTGTACATGTTTTGTTTTCAGACTTATCGCACACATTGTTATTATTTACATCCACGTAACAGTTTTTCTTTGATGTTGAATTTGAAGTTTGCGTTTTTGTGGCTTGAGCTGATAAAACACCGAATGTGGCAACAACTGAAAATACCATTAAAATTACTTTTGCTTTCATATTTTTCTAATTTTTAGTTGATATTACTTATATATTTGTTGATTTCGAAATCCATTTCCATTTCCTCTGCCTTGACGACCTTGTCCATTTCCCGGGCAGGATTCGTTTCTAAATAATGGGCTGAAGGCATTTTGTAACTGTTCTATTTGCTGAGGAGTACATACTGCTTTTATTCTCAGATAAAACCGATTTGTTTCCCTTTTTAATTGTGCATGTAGATTCCCTGTTTCTAGTGCTAAAGCATTCAATCTAACCGTATCAGAGGACGTTTTTTTTATTTCTGTAAACATTTCACGTTTTAGGGAGTCAATTTTTATTATAATGCGATTGGCATTAGGGCTAAATTCATGATTCACTTCTCTGAACACCTCCATTTGTGAGTCGGTAAATCCAAGTGTTTGTCTAAAATATCTACCGTTAAGTGGATTTTGGCCTTGAGTGTCCAATACTATGTCTTGTTTTTCAATTCGCTCCTGATAATTGTGATACACAATTGTAGCTATTGTGCTCACATTGAGTAGTGCTA
>JAGNPC010000320.1 GCA_017989795.1 Paludibacter sp.
CCCCCTGAACAGTGTACCATGCCATGAATTTGAGGACGAAGTTCGGAAAGTAATTTCTTAACTACCGGTGCATAGGTGCGTGTAGCTGATAAAACAAGTTTGCCAGCATCAATGTCCAAACCTTCTACAGCATCAGTTAATTTGCATGAACCCGAATAAGCTAACTCTTGCGGTATATCAGCATTGTAGCTTTCAGGATATTTTGCAGCTAAATAGTTAGCAAATACATCATGACGAGCCGACGTTAAGCCGTTGCTACCCATCCCGCCGTTGTATTCTTTTTCGTATGTTGCTTGTCCGCACGACGATAAACCTACTATTACATCGCCAGCTTTAATGTTCGCATTGTCAATTACTTCCGATCGTTTCATGCGGCATGTAACTGTGCTATCTACAATAATTGTGCGTACTAAGTCGCCTACATCGGCAGTTTCGCCACCAGTTGGGTATATGTTTACGCCCATTTCGGCAAGTTCAGTTATCAATTCGTTTGTGCCGTTAATAATGGCTGAGATAACTTCGCCTGGGATGCAGTTTTTATTTCGGCCAATGGTCGACGAAAGTAGTATATTGTCCGTTGCGCCAACGCATAATAAATCATCGATATTCATAATGAGTGCATCCTGTGCTATTCCTTTCCATACCGAAATATCGCCCGTCTCTTTCCAGTAAACATAAGCTAATGATGATTTTGTGCCAGCACCATCAGCGTGCATTATATTACAGTAGTCGGGGTCGTTTCCTAAAAAATCAGGAATTATTTTACAAAAAGCCTGAGGAAAAAGTCCTTTGTCGATATTTTTGATGGCATTATGCACATCTTCTTTCGAAGCCGAAACTCCTCGTAGGTTGTAACGTTGATCGCTCATTATTAAAAATCTATAAGTTCGTAAGTTTATATTGTTATTAAAAATTCAAAATAAATATTCTTATCTGCCCGAATTTTGAACCATTTGTTTTAGTTTAAAATTAAAAGTTTTCTCTTTTAATAAGTCTTCGAGTGACAAATGCATTCGATAGCACCAAAAGTTCTGCGGATTGTCAGGAACGTTAATGCGTTCATCCACCGGATTTTCATTGCATAGTTTTGCCTCAGTAGCCATCCAATCTTGCCAAGGAAGTATTACCCACATAGCCTTTGAGCTTAAATGTTGCTCAATAATTTTCTCGGCAATCCATTGCTCACAATGTTTAGGTGCCTCACCATAACAAGCTAATGCATTGTTGTAAAAGCGTTGTGTTATCTCTCTGTTTTCTTCCCACCACGCCCTAATAGGGTTCATGTCGTGCGTGGAAGTAGTACAAACCGACAAGTACGGTGCATCAGCTGGCATTGCAAAATCGCTGTTCGGATTTTTTGGCATGCGCTGAATTTCCAAACTCAATATTTCCAAATTGTGCATTACTTCGGGTACTGTATCGGGTACCATCCCTAGATCTTCGCCACACACTAGCATCCGCGTTGACCGAAGTAAAGCAGGTAATTTTGCATACGCCTGATTTTTCCAAAAATCGTTATGTCGATTATAGAAATAAGCAACATAAAGGTCGTTAATTTTTCCTTTCTGATACCCATCTAAATCTCTATAATTAGCTGAGCTGTGTATAGATATTCGCGGGTGGTACAAATTAGAATTTCGCATGTCGCGTACAAAAAGCACTTCGCAATGCAGTGTGTACAAGCCATTTCTTACCATATCGGTTTTTTCTCCAAAACCATTATCTGGTACTTCGAAATAGGCTTTTATTTTTCGTTGTGTATCAAATTCTTTTTTAAATTGATAACTATGTGCTGTTTTTTGGTTTAAAAACAGCGATTTTACCAATGCTGTCATGTTGCCAAAAAAATCCCACAATACATGTTCCTTTATATATGGTTCTAAAAGTCTTTCTTCGTCCCAGTTTATCCCGTATTGTTCAATTTCAGTTTTTGTAAATGGCAATGCAGGATTGAAATAACCAGTTAACCCCCAAACATCCTTAATCGGTATTTCCCAGATACGAAAAAAGCCAAGAATATGGTCAATGCGATACGCATCAAAATACTCCGCTAATTTTTTAAATCTTTTTTTCCACCAACCGTAATCATCTTGTGCCATTAACTCCCAATTGTAAGTTGGGAAACCCCAGTTTTGACCTGTGGACGAAAAGTCATCGGGTGGGGCGCCTGCCTGCATCTTTGTGTTAAAAAGCTCTGGTTCTACCCATACATCCACACTTAATGGACTTACTCCAATAGGAATATCACCTTTAATTGCAATGCCATTTGAACTGGCATAGTTATGAACTTCAGTTAGTTGCTTATGTAAATGGTATTGTAAAAAATAGTAAATAGCAATATCCTTAAAGCGTTCAGATTTCACATCACACAGATTTTCAATTTCCGCTTTATTATATGTCGAATGTTTTTTCCACTTCGACGTATCGGGTGTTTTATTTTTGTTGCGAAGATACGAAAATGCAGCGTAAGGAACGAGCCAATCTTTGTTTTTTTCAAAAAAATGGGTATAATCTTTTTTCAAAAAGAGGGCATCAGCATCCTGTTCGAATATTTCATTAAAATACGTCCATTTATGGCGCATCACCAACTCATAATCTACAAAACTTTTAGCATTAAGCTCTTTGCGCATATTGATGTAGTAATTTGCGCGTTCCTTATTTGCTAGCTTGCCAATTTTTTCGAGATTTAAGTAAATAGGATGTAGCGCATAAACTGATACGGCATTATATGGATAAGAGTCGAGCTTGGTATGTGTGAGTGTTGTGTCGTTAATGGGCAAGGTCTGAATTAGGCACTGTCCTGTTTGGCTAGCCCAATCTACCATTAATTTTAAATCCTCAAATTCGCCAACGCCAAAACTCTTATTGCTTCGCAATGAAAATACGGGTATGGCTACTCCAGCTCCTTTCCAGGCCGGAAGGTTTGATTGCAGGTATTCGTCATTAATACAGGTAATTGCATTTTTTTCAACTGTATAAATGACTCTGTTTGAACCGTTTTCCCAAGCTATTACAGAGTCAGTCGTTGAATCAACTATAAGGTATTTATATTCGAATGGGAATGTAAAATCGTTTGTGTTGAGCGTTACAGTCCAATCAGGAGCGAATAAGTCATCGAGTTTTACTTTTTTCGTTACATCCCAAAAACCCAATGCTTGTTGATTTCCTACTATTGCAAGATGTTGATTGGGTTTAATTTTGGGGTAGTGAATGCAA
>JAGNPC010000319.1 GCA_017989795.1 Paludibacter sp.
CAACTATCCGGCATGTATTAAAACGCCGAAAGTTATACGCAACAAAATTAGAGCATAAGTTGCAACAACTTATGCTAAACAGTTACATTAGTCTTCTCAAAGGTTACATGTATTGTGTGGAGGTTGCTTATCTTTTTCTAATCGTTACATTTTGCTCATTACCGGAAACATGCATTAAATTAAATGCAACTACAACATCAAAAAAAAATCCCTTCTGCATTGCTGCAAAAGGGATATTCTAATATTTTAAAAATTTAATTTTATTTACTTAGATCAACACAAGCCTGATAAATATTATCCACAAGCTCAGGAAGTACCGATTCGGGCACTGCGGAAAATGCCAAACGAACCACATTTCCCAACACAATTACACCTGTGCTGTATTTTTCGAGTAAATGTTTGCGTATCTCTTCGGCAACTAATCCGTTTTTAGGTTCTACGCACATAAAATAGCCTGAATTGAACGGAAGTGGCTCAAAATAGGCTGCATATTCAGGTTTTGCCAAAGCAAGTTTAAGCGTTTCGTAACGACTCTTCAAAATATCGAATTTTGCTTTTTTCGAGGCTTCGTAGGTTGGTGCTGAATATACAGTGTGTAACAACGACTGCGATAACTGACTGATATTTGAGATATTGCCACGAACAGCGCCTGCAGTTTTGTTTTCGAGCGCTTCGTACAATTCTGCCGTTCCACCTTTAATAGCATATGTAATAAATCCAACGCGGAATCCCCACACATAATCTTCTTTGGTAGGTCCATCGAGTTTTACGGCCAACACGTTTTCGGATAAATTAGCCAATTTTGCAAAAATAGATTCAGTATAAACCCCAGCTTCGTAAACCAATCCAAAATATGCATCGTCAATTAGCACTACTACTTTTTTACCTTTGTCAGCTACATTTTTGAGTGCAGCTACAATAGCGTCAATTTCATTATTGAGCGGTGTATAACCAGCCGGATTATTGGGGAAATTTAATAATGTGACAATTTTTTCGCCTTCGATGGCATTCAACTGTTTTGTAAAATCCTCCACATTAAATCCTCCTTTTGCAAAAAGTTCGAAGGTTTTTACTTTCGCACCATAATTATTATCAAAAATCAGGTTGTAATTTTCCCAATAATGGTTCGATAATAATATTGTATCGCCGGCATCAGCAAACATATAGCCTGCCATGCTAATTCCATGCGTCAATCCGTTTGTAGCTACCGGATTACTAATTACAGTTTCGCCCAGCGAAGGATTTTTTCTGTAAATAGACGATTTCCACAAACTACGAAATTCAGGCTTACCAAAACTTGGTGCATACGGAAAGATATTGGAAACCGGAACATTAAGTAATCCATCAAACTCAGGCAAGTGCATTGATGTGCCATCATCCTCCACCGCTTCGCCAATTGTTGCATTAATTTTTTTACCTTTTGCCTGTGCCGATTGAGCCAGAATTCCCAATTTTGGGAAAAAAATATTTTTACCTCTTTCAGAAAGCATTTCAATAACTTTCGGGTTTACCTGCTTAATGGTGTTGTTGAGCAATAATGCCTGCGCATCCATAATTTGATTGTATTTAGTTGAGTTTTATTTAATCACGAGTTAATTGCCTGATAAAATGCATACTAGCACAATAGAACAGACTTAAAAATAATTAACGGCACAAAATTACTAATTAATTTATTAAGTTATACTTAATTTATTAAGTTTTTCAACAATAATAATAACAAATTGCAACCTGTTATGCTAAAAAAAAATGAGCAAATAACTTATCGTTAATTCGCTCATTTTTACATAACTCAAAAAATTAATATCTGTAATGTTCCGGTTTGTACGGGCCATTTTCGTTCACACCTATATAAGCAGCTTGTTCTGCAGTAAGTACAGTGAGTTTAACTCCCAATTGCTCCAAGTGTAATCGTGCTACTTCTTCGTCTAAATGTTTTGGAAGGCGATATACATTTACATCGTATTTTTTGGTATATAACTCAATCTGTGCCAGTGTTTGATTGGTAAAAGAATTACTCATTACAAACGAAGGGTGACCGGTAGCGCAACCTAAGTTTACCAATCGACCATCAGCCAACAATAACACACTGTGTCCATCTGGGAAAATATACTTATCAACCTGAGGTTTGATATTTACCAATTCTACACCCGGATATTTTTTCAGTTTATCTACCTGAATTTCATTGTCGAAATGTCCGATATTGCAGATAATCGCACCATCTTTCATTTTTTCGATATGCTCAATGCGGATAATATCTTTGTTGCCGGTTGTTGTTACATACAGATTCCCTTCCGCAAGTGCTTCTTCCACAGTAGTTACTTTAAAACCCTCCATCGAAGCTTGTAGCGCACAAATCGGGTCAATTTCGGTTACAATTACACGTGCGCCATAAGCTAACATCGATTTTGCACAACCTTTACCTACATCGCCGTACCCGCAAACTACTACTACTTTACCCGCCAACATTATGTCGGTAGCGCGTTTAATACCGTCAGCCAGCGATTCACGACAGCCATACAAGTTATCGAATTTCGATTTGGTAACCGAGTCGTTCACATTAAATGCAGGGAATAGCAAGGAACCTTCGTCAAGCATCTGATACAAACGGTGAACGCCGGTAGTGGTTTCTTCTGATACACCACGAATTTCAGGTGTCATACGACTCCAAATACCATTATCTTCTTTTAAAACATTTTTCAGTATAGCATAAAGCAGCTTTTCGTCTTCACCTTCCACTACCTTATCAAGTACTGATGCATTTTTCTCTGCAGCCACGCCCACGTGAATCATCATGGTAGCATCTCCACCATCGTCAACAATCACTGTAGGACCTTGGTGACCATCAAAAGTCAATGCCTGAAGTGTACACCACCAATATTCTTCGAGCGTTTCGCCTTTCCATGCAAAAACAGGAACTCCGGCAGCGGCAATAGCAGCAGCTGCATGATCCTGTGTGGAATAAATATTACAACTACACCAACGTACATCGGCACCCAGTTCAACCAGTGTTTCAATAAGTACTGCGGTTTGTATGGTCATGTGAAGCGAGCCCATGATGCGAGCTCCTGCAAGTGGTTTTGTTTGTCCGTATTTAGCCCGTAATGCCATTAAACCCGGCATTTCCTTTTCGGCTAATTCTATTTCTTTGCGACCAAAATCGGCCAGCTACATGTCAGCTACTTTATATGGTAGGCTGCTGAAAAGTTCAGTCATATT
>JAGNPC010000050.1 GCA_017989795.1 Paludibacter sp.
CACCGACTCGAGCGTAATATCCGAACTATCTTCGGCAATGGTAAAGCGTACCCCTGAGCTGGCATAGTTCTTTTCAATTTCGGCTACTCGCTCTTTTACACTGGTACAAATTTCAACCGCATTGGCATCCGATTGTTTTGTGATAACTAGCCCAATGCCATCAAGACCATTGAAGCGCGAAATAGACTGTTGCTCTTTAAGACCATCCACCACATCGGCCACATCGGTCAAGCGCACATTGCCCGTTGGTGTGGATGCAATCACTAAATTACGAATTTGCTCTACCGAACTAAAACGACCGGCCAAACGAACCGTAATCTGATCTGATGAGCTTTTTACTTTTCCCGTTGGAAAATCGAGATTCGCCGAATTTATGATTTGAGTAACCACAGATAATGGTATACCATAAGAAGCCAGCTTGTTACGATCAACATTTACTTTCACCTCACGCTCCTGCCCTCCTACTACCCACACATTGCTAATGCCATCTATTTGCTTAATAATTGGCACTACATCTTTGTCCATAAGGTCAAAAAACTCCTTGTCGCCCATTTTGGACACGGCCGTAATTTTCATAATTGGCGCATCACTCTGACTTATTTTATTCACAATGGGCGTTTTTACACCATCGGGGAAATAAGCCATGATATTGTTGAAAATTCGCTGCGCTTCTTGCTGCTTTTTGTCCATGTCGGCACCAGTTTCGAACTCGGCTATTACCACCGACACACCCTCGTAGGATTGCGACGAGATATTGCGCAACTGCGAAAGATTAGTAACCGCATCCTCAATCTGTTTGGTAACAGTTTGATTTACATCGGTAGGCGATGCACCCGGGTAAGGAGTAGAAATAATAAGCGTAGGTATGGAAAACGGCGGCATAAGCTCATAACTGAGCTGACGGTACGAAAACAATCCTCCCAGAATAAGCACCGTAAAAATAACGATGATGAGCGAGGGTCGTTTGATGGATATTTCGGTTAATGTCATAATCCTAGTTTTGTTTACTTTTTACTAATTTACTATTTAAACTGTTTTACTTGGCAACCTGCACGTTACTGCCATCCACTAGGTTTATTTGTCCACTCACCACCACACTATCGCCCACTTTTAAGCCCGACAACACTTCAATTTCGGTAGTATTACTACGGCCAGGAGTAATTTCGCGCAACATTGCTTTGCCATTTTCGACCACATAAACCTGTGGCTTTTTAGCTGAGCCCAACAAGGCCGAACGAGGTATAAGTAAGGTTTTTACATCCATTTTTTTGTTTAACGAAATAGTACCAAACATACCCGCTTTCAGCTTTACCTTAGCATTGTTCATCACTTTGGCTTTTACTACGTAGTTGTGCGATTCGTCGCCTCGATCGGAAACAAACTCAATTTTCCCAGTAAAGCTAGTTTCGTTAAAAAGCTCGTTATGAATGCTCACCTCAGCACCTTTCGAAAAATAAACGATATCACTTTCAGGCACTTTCACTTCGAGTTTCAACGACGATACATCGGTAAGGCGAGCTACAGGCGCACCACCAACCACCGCTCCAGGCTCTACATCACGCATGGTAATGGTACCCGCAAAAGGGGCTGTGAGTTTACTTTTACGTATCGCTATTTCGAGCTGACGCATTTGCGATTCTGCACTTTTGAGAGCCAAGTACGCTCCATCTAGCTGCATTTTCGAAATTCCTTCGCTCGACGAAGCATTGTTGAAACGTTCGTAGTTGGTTTTGGCATTTTCGTAATTGGCTTTGGCCGCTATATGTTGTGATTGGAGCAACTCATCATCAACTTGCAACAACACTTTGCCTTGACTTACTTGATCGCCTTCATTAAAAAAAACTTGCTTTACCTCGCCTTGTGCTTGAGGGATTAACATCACCTCCCGATTGGCAATAAATTGACCAGCATATTCAAAGTCGTATTTCAATTCTTTTTGTTCAACCGTGTAGGCTTTTACGATCACTGATTTCGAAGCATCAGGTATGTAAGCTTTGTTTTTGGCAAGTTCTGCATTTGAAGCCAACTTATAACCCAAGCCAGCAAGTACCACTACCACTACAAGGGCAGTTATTATTTTTGATTTCATATAAATCTAGTATTAAAATTATTTTGAAGCTATTTCGCCTTTTGATTTTTTGAGTTCTATTTCGGCAATACGAAGATTAACCAGCGCGTTGCTAAAATTGTTGCGCGCTGTAGTCAGTTCGTTTAATATTAAAAGTAAATCTGAGGCCGATATCAAACCATTGGCATACTCTGTTTGAGCACTTTTGTAAATATCCTGTGCCAGATTTAAGCTACGCTTGGTGTTCTCAAACGAATTGCACGAGCTGTTGTAATTATTCACGGCGTCGGCCATTTCCTTTTGTGCAGAGGACTTCATTAGCTCATAATTATTCTGAGCTTTTTGCAGTTCGAGGCCTTTCTGACGCACTTTTTCGGTTCTACTAAAACCACTAAAGAGGGGCACATTGAGCTGTAGCGCAACAAAGCTCGATCGCATCCACTGATTATTAATCGTTTTTGTGAGCGAAAACTTATCGTTATTACCTGTTACACCATAGTTTATGACCCCCGCCAACGAAGGGTAAAACGAAGCTTTGGATGCTTTTAAATCCAATTTTGCCAATTCAACCTGCTCATTTAAGAGTTTTATATCCGTGCGATTATCAACATCACCAACCGCCGCTTGTAGTTTGTATTCGCGGGCATCAAAATTTGAGATTGCTATTTGCTCCTGAACGGGCATACACATTAAAAACTTCAATAAATTGTAGGCTTTATCGGTGGTCAAAGCCAAGTTCAACCGTTCATTCTTTAAATTATCTAGGCTAATCAACAAACGCTTGTAATTTGTTTTGCTAACAATACTATTTGCCTCCAAAGCGCTGTTTGCCTTAACAATTTTAGACAAACTCACGATATTACTATCGACCATCATCAAGTTCTGAGTGAGTACTTGCAAGTTGTAATAAATAGCCGACACGTTATAGATCAAGTCCTCACGTGTTTTGCTTAGCATTAAGTCCGACAGGTTTTTAGCCGTACGTGCAGCTTTGAGACCAATAAACACTTTCTGATTGTACAGTACTTGCGAAGCTTGAACAGCTGCCGTCATGGTTTGAGGAACGCCAAACGCCAACTCAACATATTCGCCGGGAGTACCTCCGGGCATAAATTCGGCAGGCAAAAGCATTTTGGGCATTTGTAAATAATACTGGTATTGTCCAGTAAGATCCACTGTAGGTAAAAAGCTGCTCTTTGCCTCTCTTATCTGCGACTTAGTTGACTGCACATCCATCATACTGTTTTGCACTTGCAGGTTTTTCTGTAGCGTAATATTAATACACTCATCGAGCGTATATACTTGCTGAGCATACATCGCACCCATGCTCAGCCCCATAAAAAGCAAAAAAAACACGAGTGTTTTATTGTTTTGTTTCATACAAATTATACTTTTAACCTTAAAATAAAATAACTTCACAAAAGTACATATATTAGTAGTACCACACAAAAAATAATCGTTGAAACAAAGAAATTACCCGATGAATGAAAGATTGAAGTTGTTGAACAGACCTTTAAAAACTGCTTTTGCTCCACAATCGATAACCGATACGCACTACTAGGGCTAGGTCAATATTTGGAGTATTATAATTCGTACCGTTGAAATTAGCACTATTGTCGCCCCTTAAATAAACATGAAAACCAGGCTGAAGGTAAGATAGAATGACTTTAAAATTTATGCAGCAAAGGTCGGACAAATTCGAATTGCCTTGATATAGAAATTTGATGGCGAATTGCTCAACCTACTTAAGTTATTATTCACCCAATCGCCATCAAATGCAAAATGAATGGTAATCTCATCACCACTTTCAACCGTTTTGGTATAAATCATAACGCCCGACAATAGCAAACCTAAAAAGTTGCATACTTGCCCCTGTTTTAAAAAGTAATCGTTTTTTTTGACCTGCACCAACTCAAAAGCATTACTGAAAATGCTCAATTCAGTATCCGAAAGTAAAACTATAGGATCAATGCACGCCCTTAACTTTTTATTACTATCCATAAGTCTGACTACTAACAGCTTATTTACGTTATCAATTCATATCTACCAGCTTACAAATATAAATAAAACTATCCAAAAAGAACAATTAACAAACGAGCAATTATTCAAACGATTTATCATCATCGGTGATATGCCAAAGGCAGTGGCGAATTTACTGCAATAACTTCTATCAATTTCTACATTCTGTTTTCATGAATGAACAGTAAATCTTGGATATTCAAATAAAATAAGCTATTTTTGTAATCGCCATTAATTTAATGGTCATTACATTAAAATCATCATGAAGTTTTATAACAGAACTACCGAATTGGAAATATTAAGTCGCATTTCTGAGCAATCAGCAAAAAGTGCGTGTTTTACGGCAATAATTGGTCGAAGAAGAGTTGGTAAAACCGCTTTATTAATAAAATCGGTGGAAGCAAAAAAATATCTATATCTATTTGTATCACGTAAAAGCGAACAAATCTTATGTTCTCAATTTCAAAATGAAGCACAGGAAGCATTAGGCATACAGATTTACGGACAAATTACAGATTTCCGAACACTGTTTGAGCAATTGCTAATTTTCTCTACAAAGCAAACCTACACATTAATCATCGACGAATTTCAAGAATTCGAACGTATTAATAAGTCAATATTTAGCGACATCCAGGATTTGTGGGATAGATACAAAGAAAGTTCACGTTTGAATTTTGTGGTTTGTGGCTCTATTTACTCCATGATGAAACGGATTTTCGAAAGTGAAAAGGAACCACTTTTTGGACGTTTAAATTCCAAAATAATACTACGTCCATTTTCACCTGCTACAATCAAAGAAATTCTTACCGATTTTAATCCATATTATACAAATGAGGATTTGCTGTGTTTATATCTAATAACAGGTGGAGTTGCAAAATACCTCACATTACTTATGGAAGCTGGTGCAACTACAAAAGATAAAATGATTGATTTTGTAGTACGTGCAGATTCACCGTTTTTAAGCGAAGGTAAAGATTTACTTATTTCGGAGTTCGGAAAAGACTATGGCATTTATTTTAGCATTATTCAATTAATTGCAGAAGGCAAAACAAGTCAAAACGAAATTGATTCTATTGTTGGAAAAAACACAGGCTCCTATTTAACAAATCTGGAAATAGAGTATTCACTAATAAAAAAGAACAAACCTATTTTCTCGAAACCCGAAAGCCGTGGCATTAGATGGACTTTAAACGATAACTATTTATTATTTTGGTTCCGGTTTATTTATTCTAATCAACAATTAGTAGAATTAGGCAAAAACGAAACATTAAATACTTACATTAAAACAAATTACGATCAATTTAGCGGGCATATTTTAGAACGTTATTTTCGTGATAAGATGATACAGGAGGAGGAGTTTACTCAAATTGGAAACTATTGGGACAAAAAAGGCGAAAACGAAATTGACATAATTGCGCTCAACTCTATGAACAAAACAGCAATTATTGCCGAAGTAAAACGCAATAGAAACAAAATAAACATCGCTACACTACAAGATAAAGTAAAAACTATAAAACCCACATTAGTTGATTATAAAATTGAGTACAGAGGATTATCTCTCGAAAACATGTAATAATTAGTCAAGTAGATGTGAATAGCCACTAATGAAAAACCTTAAGTGCTTTATTAGTTTTAACATCGATATTGGATGTTTCTTTTTTCAATAATTTATCTAAACGAAGAACTAAATCTTCACTTTAAATTTGCAAAAAATCTTGGATAAACTCAATTTTACGTGTTTGCAGATTTGAAATTAATGCAAAATAAATCACACTAATTATGCCATTAATGTGATAGCACTCACATTAATGGCACAATATGCGTGAATTAGTATGATTTTATGAAAGATTATTGTTACATTTGCAGGCTATAAATAAATTCATCACTGTAAACATGAATATAGAAAGGAATATTATTCAGGCTCTCGTTAAATGGAAACAATCGACCTTCCGGAAACCACTAATTTTACAAGGAGCTCGACAAGTAGGGAAAACATGGGCGCTGAAACAATTTGGAAATCAGTATTTCGATAACGTTGCCTATTTTAACTTTGATGAAAATAATGAGTTAAAACAATATTTCGCACAAACAAAAGATGTAAAACGGCTATTGCAGCAGCTATCACTCATACATGGGAAAGCTATTTTACCCGAAAAAACTTTACTCATTTTTGATGAAATTCAAGAGTGTAACGAAGCATTGAATGCATTGAAATATTTCAACGAGAATGCAAGGGAATATGCTGTAGTTTGTGCGGGCTCGTTATTAGGTGTAGCACTCAACAGAGGTGCATCTTTTCCCGTTGGCAAAGTAGATTTTCTGACAGTGTATCCGGTATCGTTTTCCGAATTTCTGGGGGCAGCAGACAGTAATTTGCTAAATTACTTACAATCTATTAATAGCTTCGAAGCTATTCCCGACTTGTTTTTCAATCAATTGAACGATAAATTTAAAATGTATTTCATCTCAGGAGGTATGCCGGAGGCAATTGTAGCTTTACTCCAAGAGCAGGATATTGAGATGACACAGGCTGTTCTGCATAATATTATAAATGCTTACCGTCTGGATTTTTCGAAACATACCGAAAATCAGTTAGTACCGAAGTTAACTTATATCTACAACTCAATACCATCACAATTGGCACGAGAGAATAAAAAATTTGCGTATCAGCTTGTAAAACAGGGCGCAAGAGCGCGCGAATACGAGGATGCACTACTCTGGCTCGAACAAGCAGGATTAATTTATCGCATTTCACTTTGCATCAAACCTTCATTACCACTTTCAGCCTATACCGACTTATCGGCATTTAAAATCTATCTTTCCGATGTGGGATTGCTCCGAAGACTATCGTTATTAGACCCAATTGCAATACGGGAGGGAAATAGATTGTTTACGGAGTTCAAGGGAGCATTAGCCGAAAATTACATACTTCAAAGTTTACTTTTACAGTTTGAACAAACACCAGGTTATTGGACATCAGGCAATCAGGCCGAAGTTGATTTTATAATCCAACATCAAAACGAAATTATACCCATTGAAGTGAAAGCTAACACAAACGTAACGGGAAAAAGCCTCACCTTCTACGAAAAGCAATATGCACCCAACTACCGAATTCGCTATTCACTAAAAAACTTAAAACGTGATGGCAACTTAATGAATATACCACTCTTTATGGCTGATTTCACTAAGAAAATACTAACTGAAAATTGGAAATAGGAAAATTAGAGCTGAAGATTATCGGTATTGTTCGGCAATAGATTACGCTGGTGGTACAGGACTTTTAAAAGTATTAGAAATTAATTTATTGGCTATTGCCCGAAGCATAAGGTAATACCAGCTACTCGGGCCATGATAATTTCTATTTGCTATTATATCACAAAGATAATTGATTTATTCCGATCGTATGACGTAATAATCAATTAATTGTTACATTCTAACTGTTATTACATGTCTTCCAGCGACAAACAAATTGATTCGAAATCATAATTAGCAAATGATTTTCTTTTTAAATATTCCAGCTTTTCAAGAAATCGTTCAGCTTTATAATTTTTTTTATTTCGTTTTACTTCAATTGCTAATGCTTTATTTTTTTCTAAATAAAGCGCTACAATATCAATTTCATTTTGAACACCTTTGGGCTCCCACCATGAACCAATTGCTTTAAACTGAAAACTCTCAGCAAGTTTCTGTTTAAAGTACTTTTCGAGTATTTTACCTGTGTAAGTTGTATAATCTGATTTTATAAGTGCTTGTAATCCCACAAAATTTTTAATCTCAATGAGCGATCGATAACGATCAAAATAATTAAACCAGAATCGAAGAAAATTATCTTGTATTTCGTATCGAACCGCTTGAGTACCTTCTTTCGCCATTAATGGTCGCTGACGGATTAATATATCATAGTCTTCAATAAGCCTTTTTATCTGTCCACCAATATTTTTATCACCCAAAGCTGATTCTATCGCTGGTTGTGTATTAATACCGCCTGATACGGCATTTAAAATCGAAAAATAAGTGGCAAAATTTTTACCAAATTCGTCAACTAATAGATTTTTGCCTTCTTCGATAAATGATGAATTTTCGCGCACAACAAATTCAATCATTTCATTTACTGTCAGTGCATTGTTGTCGCATAACAGTTCTGTATATTTAGGTACACCACCCGTTATGGTATACAAAGCAAGTAAATCGTCGTTCGTATAATTTTCATTATAATCAAACATAATTTGTTTTAAAGTTGGTAAATCAAATGCCGTTAGCTTTAGAATATTATCAGCTCTTCCAAAAAGAGGTTCCTTTGAGTCTTGAAATATTTTATGCATTAGCGAATATACCGAACCACTTACAATAAGATGCATTTTAGTCTTGTTTTTATACTGATCCCATATATTTTGCATATCGCTAAATATAGATGTATTTACATTGTAAAACTCTTGAAATTCATCAAGCACAAGCACAAAAGATTGTCGCTCGGCCAGCTGCATAAGTAGCATAAACAGTGAACGAAAAGTTCTTACTTCATCAGGGATAAAAGCTCCTAATGATTGTGAAATAATTGATTTAAACTCTGTGCATAGTGTTGCCTCATTTTTACGACCGACAAACAAATACACCCAAGTAGTTTTCTCAACTGATTTCAGTATCAAACTCGTTTTACCTATCCGTCGACGACCGGTGACGACAGTCATGCGTGAGTTGTTAGTAAAAGATAAGTTTTGTATACGATGCAATTCGGCAAGTTCACTCGTACGATTATAAAACTTCATAATCAATATATTGTAAATTTGAATTTCTGTTATACCCGCAACTGTTACGGCGGTTACAAAGACAGCGCTATTAGTTGAATTTGCAAAATTGCCTTAATATCGTTAGCAAATAATGATTTATTTGTAATGCCCCCAAAGCGATTCTATATAAATAACTTCGTTATGAACAGAATAAACTAAACGGTGTTCTAAACTAATTCGTCTCGACCATTTACCGGATAAATCATATTTCAATTCTTCCGGTTGACCAATACCATTAAAAGGATTGCTGGCAATGACTTGTAATAATTGTTCAATCTTTTTCATGTTACCTTTATTGCCCGAACGCTTGTGACGATACAAATCATTTTGGGCTTCATCGGTCAGAATTATTTCCATATATCCTTTAAGTCTAATTTGTGTGTATTACCCGAAGCAATTTGTTGCTCTCCTTTGCGGATTTTTTCTACAAATTTTTTATTGTATGGCGATGTTTCTGTTTCAACTCCAACCTGTTTCAGAATAGGATTAAATAATTCACCGTATTTGCGTAAGTCAATGCGTGCATAACGTGCGTTGCCGCGTATGTCTTTTTCTATGGTAATACCTGCTACTCGTGCCATATTTAGGATTTTGTTTTAATAAATAACGCAACAAAGATAACGAATGTTTTTTTGATTACAAAAACATACCACAATTGTTGATGCTAATAGGAAAAATACAAATCATGTGGTAAATACAGCAATGATATATTGTTGTTTGTTGTTAAAATATGGACAGCGGGTGACACATACCGCATTGCGGTGAGCTTTCCATTTAACCGAGCGTAGGGTGGAGTGCTCAGCAT
>JAGNPC010000051.1 GCA_017989795.1 Paludibacter sp.
TCATTTTTTTGCGTATAAAAACTTCTTATGTTCCACGATAATCGTACGCCATCAATGTAATAGGGCATAAATTCGTTTGCGAGCATATTTAACCCTGGTCGGCCATAACCACCTTGAGCGAATAATCCTAGCTTTGGTCGCGTACTAGCTTTTATCACTTCTCGTTGGTTTTCGTAGAGCTTAATTTGTTGATTCATAAGTAATAGCTCTGGGCGATTATTCGCGCTATCAGTTTTAATATCAGGTAGTAGTGGCTTTAGGAAGTTAGTTTGTTGGTTAATATCTTTCTTGGTAAATGCAGCAAGCATCTCGATAAACGATTTTTGAGTTAATAGCAAATCAGTTTCGCGTTGATTAGCATTTATCTGTTCAACCAGCAGCATATCTACATCCGAAGTGTAAGCAATTCCATTGGCTTCCAACGCTTTTACTTTTTTGATATTAGTTTCCAGGTCAGCTTTTAGTATGCGTAATTGTTGTAATTGTTCATTTATTAATAAAATGCCAAAAAATAATTGATTTACTCTATCTGTAAGTGCATATAAATCAAGTTCAACCTTTTGTTTTTCGGTCTCTGCTTGCGCTTTTGTCAGTGTTTTTTGCGCTTTTGATGCACCACCATCCCAAATGGTTTGCGTTACATCCAGCGCTGCATTGTATTGATCCTTCGATTGATTCATTTTTAATCCAATAGCAGGTATGTTAATATCAATGGCATCCGATTGATAGGTGGCTTTCACGTTTACGTTTAATTGTGGTAGCCATGTTTTGTTGATGTTGGATAGCTGAAAGGCAGTTGATTTCTCAATCAATTCCAACTGTCTGATAGCAGGGTAATTGGTTCGCGCGAGCTGTTGACATTCATCGATGCCTATTTGTTGGGCTTGTGAATTTTCAAAGCTTGAAAAATACATCAACACTAGCAGGCTGATATAGTAAATTCGATTTCTCATTCTTTTCATACTTTTATTTTAAAATAATACTGTTTAATACAAAACTAACATGTTCTTGGCGTCGATGTCCGATTAATTCTTTTTTCTGATCATTGCTCAGGTTTAATATAATTCCTATTGCGGGCAAACTTACAAATAGTGCAATATTCAACGATAACATACTCATCATTAAATCAATAATGTCAAGTTTGCGAATGCGACCTGCTTGTACCTCCACTATCATTTCGGCATTTAACTCAGCAAAAAGTTGGGTTGGTTTTGCTTGGAGTTTCGATTTTAATAATTCAATTTGTTCCGGGCGGCGCATTAATTCCGAAAGTACCAAAATGGGTAACTGTGGATTTGCTTGTAATAAGTCGAAGTGACTTTCGATGATGGATTGTAACTTTTCAGTGAATGAAAGCTTTTTGGCTTGATCTTTAATCATAATTGAATTAAAAAATAGTCTGAATTTTTTTTCAAATATGGTATTGAATAAATTGTCTTTCGTACGAAAATAATAATGCACTAAGGCTTGATTACAACCACATTCACGCGCTATTTGCACGGTCGAAACTGCCGAAAAACCTTTTGCTAGAAATAGTTCTTCGGCCGTTTCGAGTATTTGTTGCTCCATCGATTTTTCAGTTGTTGATTCCATTCATTGTTGTATTTAATAATTGTATTTAATAGATCTATTAATAGCTGCAAAGTAAATTCATTTATTTTGAATGTGCAAAGTCGAAATGGTTAAAATATAGTTAATTGTGAGTTAAAAAAAAAGCCGTACTTTCATTTCTGAAAAGTACGGCTTCAAGTATAGCTTTCGTTTGTTTTTTATTGTTCAATTTTCTCTTTGAGCAATGCAAATTCCACAACTTCCATTATATCAGATACAAAGTGAAATTTCAATCCCTTTAAATAAACTGCTTTTATTTCATCTACATCTTTTTTATTGTCGTTACACAATATAATGTCGGTAACACCAGCGCGTTTCGCAGCTAGAATTTTTTCTTTTATACCACCCACCGGAAGCACTTTGCCACGTAAAGTTATTTCGCCAGTCATGGCTAAGTTTTTGCGCACTTTACGCTTGGTAAATGCCGAAACCAAAGCAGTAACCATGGTTATACCCGCCGACGGACCATCTTTTGGTATTGCACCTTCGGGCACATGTACGTGTACGTTCCATTCGTCAAAAATTAATGGGTCAATATCTAATTTATCTGCATGCGATTTTATATATTCCAATGCAATAACAGCCGACTCTTTCATAACATCACCCAAATTTCCTGTTAAGGTCAATTTGGGAGCTTTACTTTTGCTCAGGCTCGATTCAATATAAAGTATTTCGCCACCTACTTGTGTCCACGCCAAGCCTGTAACTACACCAGCATACTCATTTCCTTGGTATTTATCTTTGCTATATCGGGCTATGCCAAGGTGTTTTTTTAAATCGTCGATGCTTATTTCCGTTTCATATTTTTCATCGGTAGCCACCATTTTAGCAATTTTTCGCATCAACGAAGCTATTTGGCGGTTCAATTCACGCACGCCCGACTCGCGAGTGTACGACTCAATTAATTGCCCAATTACAGGTTTCGACAATTGAACATGCTCCGCTTTTAAGCCGTGGTTTTCAAGCTCTTTGCTAATCAAGTGTTTACGTGCAATTTCAATTTTCTCTTCTTGCGTATAGCCACTTACTTCAATTAGCTCCATACGGTCGAGTAGGGGACGCGGAATGGAATTTAAGTTGTTGGCCGTAGCCACAAATAATACTTTGGATAAATCGTAATCGATATCTAAATAATTATCGTGAAAAGTAGTATTTTGCTCTGGGTCAAGTACTTCAAGTAGAGCCGACGAAGGATCACCTTTGTAATCGGCTGTCACTTTGTCAATTTCATCGAGTACAAAAACGGGGTTCGAACTTGCTACTTTTTGTATGTTTTGCATTATACGTCCGGGCATTGCACCTATATAGGTACGTCTATGTCCGCGAATCTCAGCTTCATCATGTAATCCACCGAGCGAAATACGTGAGTATTTACGGTTCAATGCGCTAGCAATGGATTTTCCGAGCGATGTTTTACCAACCCCAGGAGGGCCATACAAGCATAAAATCGGCGATTTCATATCGCCTTTCAATTTTAATACAGCTAAATGTTCGATAATACGATCTTTAACTGAATCTAATCCAAAATGATCTTGATCAAGTATTTTTTTTGCGTTTTTTAGGTTAAAGTTATCATCCGTAAATTCGTTCCAAGGTAGATCGAGCATGGTTTCAATATAATTCAACTGGGTTGAATAATCGGGCGAATGCTGACTCGTACGCTCTAATTTTTTTAATTCTTTTTCAAATACCAGCGCCACTTGTTCCGACCATTTTTTTGCTTTAGCACGGCCTTTAAAATCCTGAACGTCTTGCTCTGGCGAATTTCCACCGAGCTCATTCTGAATGGTTTTCATCTGCTGTTGCAAAAAGTACTCGCGCTGTTGTTGGTCAATGCCTTCTTTGGCTTTGTTTTGTATCGATACTTTTAATTCGAGCAACTGTGATTCCTTATTTAGCTGTTGCAGAAGTTGATACCCACGTTCAAGAATGTCGTCTGTTTCGAGTAAATTCATCTTTTCTACTACATTCATTCCAAAGTTTGAACAAACGTAGTTTATCAAAAATACCGGACTTTCGATGTTGCGGATAGCAAAACTTGTTTCGGGTGGTAAAAAACCTGAATTTTGAATAATATTACTTGTAATATCTTTGATCGATGAAATCAAAGCATTAAAAATACTCGTTTTGGTTTCGTCGGGAGTAATGTCTGTAAGCGGGTGAATTTTTGCTTTTAAATATGGTCGAATGCTTACTTGCTCGCCTAAACGGAAGCGCTTTTTACCTTCCAAAATAACAGTTGTCGAGTTGTCGGGCATTTCGAGTATGCGTACAATTTGCGCTGCTGTACCTGTCTGAAAAAGTTGATCTATGGATGGATCTTCTTGTTTTTTATCAATTTGCGTGCAAACACCTATTAATTTACCTGTTTCGTGAGCTGTACGTATAAGTTTTAGCGATTTTGACCGCGCAACTGTAATTGGCATTAGCGCGCCTGGAAAAATAACCATATTGCGTAGTGGCAGTATTGCTAAAATCTCGCCGTCGGCTATTTCTACGTTCGATGCTCGTTCGTCGAGCGAAATAATTGGAAATACTTCAGCTGATTCAACCATCCCATCACTGAAAAATTTGTCATAATTATTATTCATACACAATATTGTCGTTTTTTTTTTCTGCCATTTTGGCAAATAAAATTTATATTCTTTTTCTTGATTCTTAAATTAGTAAATAGTGGTCTGTAAAACAGTAATTTATAGTCAAGTGGTACTCGTAATACTTTATTCTTTCAATCTTTATGCCAGTGTGTGATGTTTGCAGTTTTATGTCTGAGTATTTTTGTCAATTTTATGAAATTGAGTCCAAATATATTTTCTGTTGCTTCATGAGGATGTTTTTTATTAAGTTTAAATGATTAAAAAATAGTTGTCGGATTGACTCTAATAATATACTTTTGCATACGAAATTTTAAAACAGCAACTATAAATGCAAACAAAAATTCCACCTTACATGTACGAAAAAAGCAATGTTACTAAGTTAATATTGCTAACCGCTGTATTTGCATTGTTGTTTATTAATATTTTTCAACCGTTTAACTCACGTGGATGGTATCCCAATATTTCTGAATTTAAGTACTTCTTTTTCTCAAGTCTTATTATTTTAACGGGCATGTTGGTGGTGGTTATCAGCCGATTAATTATGCTTCGATATACACGCAAAAAGGAGCTTTTTGTATGGCAATATGCCATTTATGTGTTTGCCGAAGTTGCTTCGATGTCTGTGTTTTATACTGTTTTTGCTAAGTTTTTTCCACGTGCCGGTGCCGAGCGCGAATTGCTTGAAGTTTTTGTACAATCGTCGAAAAACACTGCTTGGGTACTTTTATTGCCGTATTCAATGTTGTGGTTGTATTTTTCGTGGAAAGAAAAATCGAGTTTGCTCGAACGTATAAAAATGAGTAAAATTGAGGCAGATGGAGTTTCAAAACGTAATCTTATTGCGTTTCACGATGAAAAAGGTGAATTGAAAATATCAATCGATTTGGAGCATTTATTATATGTCGATTCGGCTGATAATTATGCTACAATACATTATTTAAATAAGTCAAAACATTCAAATTATTTGATTCGAAATTCGTTAAAATGGATTGAAGAAAACTTAACAAAAGATACACCATTGGTCCGATGTCATCGTTCATATATTGTTAACTTAGATAAAGTCAAAGTGTTACGCAAATCAAAAGATGGCATTTTTTTGGATATGGATGCTTTAAATACGCCTGACATACCTGTTTCGAAAACCTATTACGATCGAGTGATGGATAAATTTTCGAAATATTCAGTGTAGCTTTTTTTTGTTTAAGTTGTACTTGTTATTTTTCATTTTCGGGCTTACAGCACACTACTGTAATATGAAAACAAGATTGTTTTCTTTCACGTACAGCTAAAAGTTTACACTCCTTGCGCATTTCGAGCAAGGTTTTTGTTAATTCTTGTATCACTTCCCAACTTGGTTCAATCGAATCGTTGTCTAAATTGTAAAAATGTTTGTACGAAATATCTACGGTAGTGCCAAAATAGTGTGCAGTACTGTCAGAGGCATTCCCATTACGTTTGCTGAGCATTTCTTGTGTTTCGATAGTTCGAAGTACAGATGTTAGAAAAAAACAGTAATTGCCCAGTTTCTTTTCTTTGAGTTTTGTCTGAAAACGGCCTGCAATTTCGTCAACCATACTTACAGCCTCTGGTATTAGGAAAGGGTGCGAGTGTTTCAATGATTTTAAATGGTAAAGCCTCGTGTCTTTTATTTCAATTAATTCATATCGTTCCACCATTTTTTTATGTAAACTATCAAATTCGGCATTTGTAGCAAAAGGACGTTTTAGTCCATTTTTTTTTGCATGTATTAGTTGTACATCATTTAAATCTTTAATAATTTCGGCTGGTTCAATGGGTGCACTTGCATTAATTAATTGATTACAGTTGATATATCGGCTTGGTGGAGGTTGTAATGTTTGGGTATTAGTTGTTTTTGTTATAAAGTAAATTGTTGTTAATATGATAAATAGGACTGCAATGGTAATGTAGATAATGATATGTAATTTATTTTTTTTGATCACGTTGTTTTGTTTTTAGTTACAATTGTTGCAAAAATAGGATATATATTTTATTTTTAAAAGTTAAAATTTAAACTCTTCATTTATAAAAATTTAAACTGCTTTTTTTTGAATGCTTCCTTTTTGTATTTTAATTAAATATCAATTTCAGGTTTCAAAAACGTTGTCAAATTGAAAATAATTGATTATTTTTGTATCTTAATTTTTTTTTAATTCATACATTTGATATTGAAAGTAAGTACATTAAGTCAGCAAAAATTATTTAAATCATAAAAATATTTTCATGAAACCAACATTATTTGTTTTAGCAGCAGGAATGGGTAGCCGATATGGCGGATTAAAACAACTCGATGGCTTAGGCCCCAATGGCGAAACCATTATGGATTATTCAATTTACGATGCCATAAGAGCTGGATTTGGAAAAGTTGTTTTTGTTATTCGTAAAAGTTTTGAAGCCGATTTTCAAGAGATGGTCGTTAAAAAATTCAAAGATTTAATTGAGGTTGAAGTAGTATTTCAAGATATTACAAATGTTCCTGAGGGTTCAACTTATATAGCAGAGCGCGAAAAACCTTGGGGAACTAACCATGCAGTTTTGATGGGTAAAGACGTTATCAAAGAACCATTTGCAGTTATCAATGCCGACGATTTTTACGGAAAGGAATCTTTTGAAGTGCTTGCCGGTTTTTTAAATAGTGTTGTTGGCAAACAAAACGATTACTGTATGGTTGGTTACCGTGTAGGTAATACACTTTCCGAAAGTGGCTCAGTTAGTCGTGGAGTATGTGTGGTCGACGAAAATAATTATCTTCAAAATGTTGTAGAGCGTACGCATATCGAAGAAAAAGCAGGTGCAATTATCTATTTAGACGAAAAAGGTGAAGAAGTTGCAATTGATGCTACTACTCCTGTGTCGATGAATATGTGGGGTTTTACACCCGATTATTTTGATTATTCGTATGAGTTTTTTAAAGAGTTTCTAGCCGAGAATGGACAAAAATTAAAGTCGGAATTCTACATCCCATTGGCAGTGAATGATTTAATTGTGCAAGGAAAGGCAACTTGTAAAGTGTTAGATACTACTTCTAAATGGTTTGGTGTAACTTATGCCGAAGATCGTGCGCAGGTAGTATTGAAAATCAACGAGCTTATACGTAAAGGAGTTTATCCAAAACAACTTTTTAAATAAAATTATACAATGGCTAAAGTATTAGTTACCGGAGGTACCGGTTATATTGGTTCGCATACAGCTGTAGAGCTTATTAACGAGGGCTTTGAAGTTGTTATTGTCGACAACTTATCTAATTCAAATATTGACGTACTGAATGGTATCGAAAAAATTACAGGTATACGTCCTGCTTTTGAAAATATCGATTGTGTGGATTATGTAAGCATGGATAGAATGATTGAAAAACACAAAGATATTGATGCGATTATTCATTTTGCGGCAAGTAAAGCTGTTGGTGAATCGGTTGAAAAACCACTTTTGTATTATCGCAATAACTTGGTTTCTCTTATTAATATACTTCAGTTGATGCCTATACATAAGGTGAAAAATATGGTTTTTTCATCTTCTTGTACTGTTTATGGTCAGCCAGATGTGTTGCCAGTTACGGAACAAGCTCCTATTAAGTTAGCCCAATCGCCCTATGGTAATACCAAACAAATTGGTGAGGAAATAATTCACGATACTTTGCATGCTTGTGCTGATTTAAAAAGCATTATCTTGCGTTACTTTAATCCAATTGGTGCGCATGCATCTGCCGAAATTGGTGAATTACCTAATGGCGTTCCAAATAACTTGTTACCTTTTGTAACGCAAACTGCCATAGGCATGCGTAAACAACTACAAGTTTTTGGCGATGACTACAATACTCCTGATGGATCATGTGTACGTGATTATATTCATGTGGTTGATTTAGCCAAAGCACACGTAATTGCTGTTAAACGTTTACTCCAAAAAGAAGTAGCATCTCAAATTGAAACATTCAATTTAGGTACTGGTCGTGGATTATCAGTTCTCGAAATTATTGAAACGTTCAAAAAAGTGACTGGTGTCGACGTTCCTTATAAAATTGTTGGTCGCAGAAGTGGTGACGTTGAAAAGGTTTGGGCTGATCCTACCTACGCTAATTCTGTACTGGGTTGGACGGCTACCGAAACAGTTGAGGAAACACTCAGAAGTGCTTGGATGTGGGAACGAAATTTGGCTAAAAAAGCTGAAAACAATTAAATTCTACAAACAGCCCTATTCCTGAATTGGTTTAGGGCTGTTTTTTTCTTTCTTTTCTAATTTCTAATTTCTAATTTCTAACTTCTAACTTCTAACTTCAAATTTCTAACCTCTAATTTTCAAACTTCTATGTTATATCCACTCAAATTTAATCCAATTCTCAAAGATCGTATTTGGGGAGGTAATAAACTCAAAATCAATTACGGTAAAAATGCTCTTAACGATAAATTAGGCGAAAGCTGGGAACTTTCGGGATACGAAAACGATGAATCGGTTGTCGTAAACGGTTTTTTAGAGGGTAATAATATTGTCGAACTTACTGAAATTTACATGGGTGATTTGGTTGGCGATAAAGTGTATGATGCCTTTGGTCTCACTTTTCCATTGCTTTTCAAGTTAATCGATGCTAACGATAACTTATCAATTCAGGTTCACCCAGGCGATGAAATAGCTGCTGAAAGACACAACTCATTTGGTAAAACTGAGATGTGGTATGTGGTTGATGCAGAGCCGAATGCTGAACTAATTATTGGCTTTAGCAAAGATTGTACGCAAGAAGAATATGTTGCAGCACTCGAAAATGATAAAGTGGAAGATTTGCTCCAGAAAGTGCCAGTTCAAAAAGGGGATGTGTTTTTTATACCAGCTGGACTTGTTCATGCTATTGGCAAAGGTGTTTTGGTGGCCGAAATTCAACAAAGTAGCGATATTACGTATCGCATTTACGATTATAAACGTGTTGATGATAAAGGTAATGAGCGTGAGCTACATACAGAACAAGCGTTGGATGTAATTGATTACAGTGCGTGCAACCAACCTAAAACCGTGTATACGCCATTGCTTAATCAAATTATTCCGTTGGCTGAGTGTAATTATTTTACTACAAATCTGATTAAATTTGATCAGCCTTTAACTCGTAATTATGGTACGATCGATTCGTTTGTGTCGTATATGTGCGTGGAAGGCAGTTTTATTGTTGAAACAGAAACTGATAAAGTTTTGGTAAATAAAGGTGAAACAATACTTATACCAGCATCCATTAACGAAGTGGGCTTAATTCCTGATGAATTAACAACACTTCTAGAAGTGCATGTTTAGATAACAAGAATATAAAAAAAGTGATGAACAGTATTTTGTTCATCACTTTTTTTTGCCAAAATTAAAATTCTATTTCAATTTCAATTCTTCTTCAAAATAGGCAATTGTTTTCTTTAAGCCATCTTCAAGCTGAATCAAGGGTTTCCAACCATCGAATAATGCATCGGCACGGCTAATGT
>JAGNPC010000321.1 GCA_017989795.1 Paludibacter sp.
AAACCGGAAGGATAGCGAGCGAGAGCACAATGATACCCAAACCTCCCATCCAGTGGGTGAGACTTCGCAAAAACAGCATACCATGCGAAAGCTCCTCAATATTGTTCAATATAGAAGCGCCGGTAGTGGTGAATCCTGATATAGTTTCGAAAAAAGCATCGGTAAAATGTGGAATGCTGCCACTCATCCAAAAAGGTAACAAGCCTATGAGTGAGAAAATTATCCAGGTAAAGCTCACAATTACAGAGCCTTCGCGCTTCCCTATGGAGGGTGAATGGTTGCGCCCGATCAGTAAAGCAATACCCGAAAAAGCGAAGCTTATTGCAGAAGCTACAAGGAAATAATGTGCATCATTTTCGCCATAAAACAGCGGAATAAGACAAACAAATAGTAAAACTATACCCTCAAGCAGTGTCAAACTGCCCATTACCCTAAATACCAAACGAAGATTAAACTCTTTGTTCATTTTTTTACAAGCTAAAAAATATATTTAAAAAATATTTCTGAAATTTACTCGCAAGATAAATGCAGTATGAAAAACTGCAATCTAAAAATGTATTGAATCTGTTTGCAGGCATTGTTATTGCTCTCAATAGCAATGTGTACAAGCATTTTTTTTATTGCTTAGACGACTTTTTTTTTCGAGGCCGGAAATTTATAAATACTTATAGATTCGGGGTAGGGTAAAAAAATGCCTTCTTTTTGGCGGTGCAAAAGTATATTATATTTTGCAATAATAATTAAGAAACATGAACTTATTTTTTCCAAAAAACAGGAGTAAATAACAGAAGTACAGTGAAAAGTTCCAAACGACCAACTAACATGCTGAATGATAGCATCCATTTGGAAATGTCGGGTATCTCCGAGAAGCTAAATACAGGTCCCAGTTTGGATAAACCGGGTCCTACGTTACTAAGGCTTGTGATTTGAGCACTAAGTGACTCAACAAACCCTAAACCTGTAAAACTCAGCATGACTGTGCCAATTACCAGCACTATAATATAAAGAATCACGAAGGCAAGTACCCGTGTGATCACAGATTCTTCCAACACATGTCCGTTGTAGCGAACAGGGAAAATGGCGTTAGGATGAATAATTCGTTTGAATTCATAATAACTGTATTTTAGACTGAGTAAAACACGTATTATTTTCATTCCACCAGCAGTAGAACCTGCTGAAGAACCAAATATCATTAAAATAAGTACCAGAAACCATGTAAATGGTGGCCAAAAATTATAATCAACTGTAACGAAACCTGTAGTCGAAATGGTTGAACTTACCACAAAAAGACTATCGCGTACTACTTTTTCAATATTTCCGAATGAAAAAGTGCTATAATCAAAACGGGTAACTACGAAAATAAATGTAAAACAGATAATTATCAACAAATAAGTACGCAGCTCTTCGTTTTTGAAAACTTTGTTCATTTTCATTTTGAACAGGAAGTAATACAAACTAAAGTTTACCCCCGAAAAAATCATAAAGAAAATAATGATGTATTCGATAAAAGGAGAATTGTAGTGCGCTATGCTGGCTTGTTTGGTAGAGAAGCCTCCGGTAGCAATTGTGCTGAACGAATGACAAAGTGCGTCGAACCAGCTCATGCCTGCTACTTTGAGCAGTAAGGTTTCTGAAAGCGTTAAGGCTATGTAAATCAGGAGCAGGCGTTTTGCAGTTTCACCTATTTTAGGGTGAATTTTGTCTTTTGTAGGTCCGGTAGCTTCGGCAGAGAATACCTGAAAGGCCGAAAACCCAAACACAGGAAGCAGTGCCATTGATATTACGATGATTCCTAACCCGCCAATCCAGTGGGTGATACTTCTCCAATAGAGCACTGCATGAGGTAAGGATTCAATATTATTAAGAATTGTAGAGCCTGTGGTAGTGAAACCTGACATGGTTTCGAAAAAGGCATCAGCTACACGGGGGATGCTTCCTGTGAACAGATAAGGCAGCATTCCAACAGCCGAGAAAATGATCCATGTAAGTGTCACAATAAGTGAGCCCTCGCGTTTTCCTATTGTTGGACGGGCATTTCGACCAAGTATTATTCCGGTTGTTCCCAGCGATAAAGCAATAAATGCAGAGGTTAAAAAATGAATATATGTGTTCTCCTGATAATATAAATCAACAGGTATAGCTAAAATAAAGAACAGACTTTCGACAATTAAAAGGCTGCCAAGTATTTTCAGAATAAATTTAATATTAAACTCGCGGTTCATTAATTAAAGAAGCTTTCCATTTTGCGAATGGCTGATGAAACACAAAACACAATGACATGGTCGTTAGGCATAATAAGGGTATCACCATACACTATGCTTCCGACTCCATTTCTTACAAATCCACCTATGTTTACCTGATCGGGCAGATGTAAATCCTTGATTTTCGATCGGGTAATTTTTGAGCCCGGTTTTGCTATAAATTCAACAACTTCGGCATCGGCCGACGAAAGGCTGCGAACGTTCAGTACATCTGCATCGAGCGTAAGTTGGTAAATGTAACTTGCCGCAATCATTTTTTTATTAATCACTGTACCAATGTCCATGCTTTCGGCTAGCATAATATAGTCGTTGTTTTCTACCTCGGCCACAGTCTTTTTCACGCCAAGGCGTTTTGCAGCAAGGCAAGCCAGTATGTTGGCTTCTGAATTTGCTGTAACAGCCACAAAGGCATCCATCTCTTCAATGCCTTCCTCTTTAAGTATTTCGATGTTGCGTCCGTCGCAATTAAGAATCATTGAGTTTTCGAGCTTCTCAGCCAAAACATAGCTCTTTTCTTTGTTTCGTTCCAATACTTTCACGCGCATATTCGAGGGCAGATACTGAATAGTTTTTTGCGCTATACGGCTACCACCCATCACCATAATGTTACGGATAGGGAAATCTTCTTTGCCCGCCTGCTCACGTACGAAATTAAGATTTTCGGGCGTTGTAATGAAATATACAATGTCGTTTTCAAGAATTTGGTCCGATCCGGCAGGGATAATTGTTTTGTTGTTGCGCTTGATCGAAACAACGCGGTATTTTCCATGATCGAAGTAGCCGGTACTGAATTTTTTATTGACAATTACTGCATTGGCTCTAACTTTTATGCCTAAAAGAATCAGAGCATTGTCGCAGAAGTTAAGATTTTGTCGCAACCAACTTGTACTTAGCGATTCAACTATTTCTTTTGCTGCAAGCATTTCAGGATAAATAAGATAATCT
>JAGNPC010000052.1 GCA_017989795.1 Paludibacter sp.
GATTCATAGAGCTCAAAAAGTTAGTTTCGTGTTTGATGCTCGTTCCGATGGTTCGCAGAGTGCTGAGGTTAGTGGGTATATTAATCAGCTGAATTATTTATATGGATTGACCATAAAGCCTCAAGCTATAAACTACGATATTAGCTTTGCTCAAGCACTGCCAATAACTGTTAGTAAATCGCCCGAAGTGATGCTGAAATTACAAGCGTTTTTAGACACAGGTGAACAGGCACGCTTTTTATCTGCAAGTTCAATAAAATCTTATATTGATTGTCCATTGCAGTTTTATTTTAATAAAGTTGAGAAAGTTAATGAGCTCGATGAGGTTGTTGAAACCATAGAAGATAGTATGTTTGGGACTTTGTTTCATGCCGTAATGGAGTATATTTACACAGCGTTTAAAGGGCAAGTGGTGACTGCAGAACTTATTGACAATGTGATGAAAAATAGCGTTTTGGTGGATAATTATATTCGTAAAGCTTTTGCGGAAGTTTTTTTTATGAAAAAAAATGGCGAGCTACCTGTATTAGAAGGAAATCAATTATTAATTGCTAATGTTATACGTAAGTATGTGTTGAAACTCTTACAGTTCGATAAACTGTATGCGCCATTTACTTTGCTTGAATCGGAACGTAGTTGCTCACTGGTATTGCCAACAAAATATGGTGGGTTGAATATAACGGGTGTTATAGATAGGATTGATGAGAAAAATGGGCGATTACGTGTGTTAGATTACAAAACGGGTGGTGGCTCTTTGGATTTTGCTGGTTGGCAGGAAGTTTTTGAACATAATAATGATAAGCGGCCTAAATATGTGCTCCAAACTTTTTTATATGGATTGCTGTATAAAGAGGAGGCAAAAGGACGAAAAGTTGAGCCCGGAATAATTTATTTGCGTGAAATTTTTAAAGATAACTTTCGAACTGAAATCAATGATAAGTTGCAGAAAAGTTATGTAGACGATTTTGCACTTTATGAGGATGAGTTTGTGCAAAACCTGACTGTTTGCGTGGAGGAAATTTTTGACGAAACGGTACCTTTTACACAATCAATCAGTATAAAGCCCTGCGAGTACTGCTCGTATAAAATGATTTGCAAACGCTAAAATAGTACTAAATATTGGGATAAATAGGCTGGTTTTACCCCAAATATGCTTTTTTTATCCCAAAATGCAGGTTTCTTTCCCTATTATCGTACTGTTTTGAAGCAAATGTAGTTTATTTGTATTGTAATTAGAATAGCCAAGTTCGATATGAGTATTTACTTGTGTTGGCTTGGTGTTTTAATTATCAATTATCAGTTAAATTGAAAGTGGTTTATGAACCAAATTAGCATCATCTCTGTTTAATATGGCACAACGAAGTTTTGTAATTGCATAGTGTGCTATCAATTTGTAAGCAGTTTGAACATAATTTGAAATTTTGAATTTAAATTGATGTTTTTGGTTGGTCATTTATTACTTTTGAAATAATTATTTAAATTGAGTTGTTGTTTTATATATTGTTGATTGTAAAATATATAGCTTTGTATTTTTGAAATGTGTCTATAAAAAAAGCAAATTAAATTCGTTATTAAAGCTTTATTGTAAAAATGAATTATATTTGCAAACTGATTATAAATTGTAACTTGTATGGCAAAATTTAAAGGAGCGATAGTAGTTGATACTGAAAAATGTAAAGGTTGCGACCTTTGTGTAGTTGCATGTCCAACTACCGTATTGGCATTGTCGAGCGAGGCAAACTCAAAAGGCTATAATTTTTCGCACATGGCCAATGCCGAAGAGTGTATTGGATGCACGGCTTGTGCAAATGTTTGTCCGGATGCGTGTATAACGGTTTACAAGGTTAAACTATAAGTTTTACTTATAATGTTTAGTTTTGCTAAAACTGTGTTATTGTAAATAATTTAATATTGTAATTTAACAATGAACAAAAAAGAAGAAAACGATATAATCCTGATGAAGGGTAATGAAGCTATTGCACATGCCGCTATACGCTGTGGTTGCGATGGTTATTTTGGATATCCCATTACACCACAATCTGAAATTATGGAGACGCTCATGGAGCTTGAGCCATGGGAAACAACAGGGATGGTTGTGTTGCAGGCCGAAAGTGAAACGGCATCTATCAATATGGTGTATGGAGCTGCCGGTTGCGGCAAAAAATCAATGACTTCTTCGTCGAGCCCTGGTGTGAGTTTAATGCAGGAGGGTATTTCGTATTTAGTAGGAGCAGAGCTGCCTTGCGTTGTTGTGAATGTGATGCGCGGAGGACCAGGTTTAGGTACAATACAACCGAGTCAGTCGGATTATTTTCAGACTGTAAAAGGAGGTGGTCATGGTGATTATAAATTAATAACTTTGGCTCCAGGTTCGGTGCAGGAAATGGCCGACCATACAGTGATGGCTTTTGATCTAGCCTTTAAGTATCGCACTCCAGTAATGATTTTGGCTGATGGAATTATTGGCCAGATGATGGAAAAAGTGGTTTTGCCACCTTTTACTCCCCGTTGGACAGAAGAAGAGATTGTTAAAATGTCGCCTTGGGCAACTTTAGGTAAACCAGCAAGCCGCCAGCCAAACGTTATTAACTCCTTGCGCATGGAAGCGCACGAAATGGAGGAGTTAAATAACGTTCTACAAGCTCGTTATCGTGAAATTGAGAAAAAAGAAGTTATTTTTGAAGAGATAGCCTGTGAAGATGCCGACTATTTATTGGTAGCATTTGGTATCAGCGCACGTATTTGTCAAAAAACGGTAGAACTAGCACGTGCCGAAGGTATAAAAGTTGGCTTATTGCGCCCCATTACGTTGTTTCCATTTCCAACCGAAGCATTGCAAGGCTATGCCAAACGTGTAAAGTCGATGATGTCGGTAGAAATGAATGCTGGACAAATGGTTGAAGATATTCGCTTGGCGGTAAATGGTAAAGTGCCTGTAGAGTTTTATGGTCGCATGGGAGGTATCGTTCCGTCGCCAAATGAAGTACTTGATGCTCTGAAAAGTAAATTGTTAGTTTAATAATAGCTTAAACAATTTTTTAAAATTGAATTTATATGAATATTGCTGATATAATAAATCCTGCTAACCTCGTTTACGAAAAAACGAAGGTTATGAATGATACTCCCATGCATTATTGCCCAGGCTGTAGTCATGGTGTAGTACATAAAATAATTGCCGAAATTATTGAAGAGATGGGTATGCAAGATAAAACGATAGCCATTGCGCCAGTAGGATGTGCTGTTTTTGCCTATAAATACCTCGATATTGACTGGCAGCAAGCCGCTCATGGACGTGCTCCAGCCTTGGCTACGGCAGTAAAACGCTTGTTGCCTGATCGTTTAGTTTTTACTTATCAGGGTGATGGTGACTTGGCTGCCATTGGTACTGCCGAGACGATACATGCTTGTAATAGAGGTGAAAATATTGCTATTATTTTTATAAATAATGGTATTTATGGTATGACTGGGGGTCAAATGGCACCGACTACCCTTAAAGGGATGAAATCATCGACTTCGCCAAATGGTCGCACGGTGCCTTTAGCAGGTAATCCGCTTGATATTACAAAGTTATTGGCGCAGCTCGAAGGTGTTTGTTATGCTACCCGACATGCTGTGCACACGATGGCGGCTGTGCGTAAAACGAAAAAAGCTATCCGCCAGGCATTCGAAAACTCGATGAACAACAAAGGAACTTCGATAGTTGAAGTTGTTTCGACCTGTAGTTCAGGATGGAAAATGACTCCTGCAGATTCGAACGATTGGATGGTTGATAATATGTTTCCAGAATACCCAATGGGCGACCTTAAAAACGAATAAATACAATGACTGAAGAAATAATAATATCCGGATTTGGTGGACAAGGCGTGTTGTCGATGGGTAAAATTTTAGCTTACTCTGGGCTTATGCAAGGGCAGGAGGTCAGTTGGATGCCATCTTATGGTCCTGAGCAGCGTGGTGGTACAGCCAATGTGACTGTTATTTTGAGTGATGAACGAGTGAGTTCGCCCGTTTTGAACCTGTACGATACAGCCATTATATTAAACCAACCCTCGCTCGAAAAATTTGAGTGTAAGGTCAAACCAGGTGGTACACTTATTTTTGATGGTAATGGCTTTCATAAATTTCCTACTCGTACTGATATTAATATTTATCGTATTGATGCCACTGAATATGCATACGCTAATAATGTGGTTAAAACCATGAATATGATTATATTGGGTGGCTTATTACAGGTTCGTCCTATTGTTAAAATTGAGAATGTACTGTTAGGTTTGAAAAAATCACTACCTGAGCGCCATCACCACTTACTAGCTGTGAACGAACAGGCACTCAATATTGGTATGGGCTTAATAAAGAAGCTAAATTAGAACTAATTATTGCTATTAAAAAAACGATTGAGCTTAATGTTCAATCGTTTTTTTTTTGTTGGTTATTTTTGTGACCCAGGAGGGGTTCGATATGTGCAAAATATGAACTCTCTAACTGTCTGATTTTATATGTTTACGTATTTATAGCATTGTAATTCAATGTTTTGATGATTGTTAAATCTTTCATTGTATTGCATTTAGTTTCCTTTTTATGCATAGATGTTGTGCAAATTTAGTATATTTGCACAACTAAAGAGGATATAAATCTAAATACAAAGCCATGGCAACTGTTAAAGCATTTTTCCGCACAACCACCAAAAAAGCAGATAAAGTCAACATCCGCTTTCGCCTCACTGATGGTAGATCAATTCAATTATTTCATAAAAGTAATATCGTTGTAAATCCAGCAGATTTCGACACAAAGAAAGAAGAAATCAAAGCAAAGGTAATATACGATACTAATCAAAGAATGCTGTTCAACAAAAGCATTGTAGATCGTAAGAATCTTATTCTTGAACTATATAATTCAAATTCAGAGAAGTCAAGCCTTACGTCCCAGTGGCTCGAACAGGCCATTCTTGAAGCCATATCAGCACCTTTAAATAAAATCAATAGTGAGCATACACAACTTACTTTTTTTGATTATTTCGACATGTTCTTGGCAAAGCAAAAATTAAGTGATGGTCGTAAAAATCATTATATGGTTCTTTATCGTGCTTTGCAAAGATTTGAATTGTACATATCTAAGACAAGCTATTTTCAACTAACTTTTGATGCTTTACGGCCAGAGCTTTTATCGAAGTTCGAACAATTCCTATCTGCCGAACATGAAATAATTAAATATCACAAAGATATATACGAAAGCATACCAGAAAGCAGAACACCAAAGCTTAGAGGGCAAAATACGATTATTGATATGTTTAAGAAGTTACGTGTTTTAGTTAATTGGGCAAATACTCCCGATTCTTTAACTCACAAACCAGTTACTACAGTTAACCCATTTGGTGCAAATGGTTACAAAATTAGAGAGTGTAAATACGGCACACCAATTTACATTACGATAGAAGAGCGTAACACTCTTTATAAAACAGTTTTTGTTGATCGTCCTAAGCTCGCTATACAAAGAGATATTTTTGTTTTCCAATGTCTAATTGGTTGTAGGGTGGGCGATTTGTATAAAATGACAAAAGCAAATGTAATTAATGGTGCAATTGAATACATCCCTTCAAAAACTGAAGAAGAATCAAAAGCCACAGTCAGAGTTCCATTAAATAAAATTGCATTAGATATTTTAAACCGTTATCCAGACTCTGTTTTACTTTTGCCATTTATAAGTGAGCAAAAATACAACCAGGCAATTAAGGATATGTTTGAAATTGCAGAGTTGACTAGAATGGTTACAATTATAAATCCAACAACAAGTAAAGCCGAACAAAAACCATTAAATGAAATTGCTTCTTCACACCTAGCACGAAGAACTTTTGTCGGAAATTTGTATAAACAAGTAAAAGACCCTAATTTAGTGGGCTCATTGAGCGGACATAAGGAAGGAAGTAAAGCTTTTGCCCGGTATCGCGAAATTGACGAGGATATGAAAAAAGAACTTATATCACTATTGGATTAAATATCAACCAATTAATAAAATTATAATGAACACCCTACGCACTGAAGAATTCGCAAAAGTATGCAAGGAGCTTAGTACATACTTTTTTGATGTTGCTCCTGAACCTCGTAAATTTACGCATAGAGAAAACGATTACGAGGAAGAATATATAAGTCCTTACGATAATTTGAAGAATAGTCCAAACTCTGGAAATGTTCCACAACCACCAATTGGTATAGAGCTATTAAGAAGAGTGTATTTAGGTTTTAATGAAGAAATTGAAGAAAATGTCGAACAATCTGATTTTGGTTTTGTAACAAAACTTGTAATACATTTACTTGACAATTGCTTACCTTATGAAAAGAAATTACCTGTAGAAGAACAATTTTTTAGAGAGAGAATGTTTGAAGAAGCTGAATTGCTATACACATTTAAATCAATATCCCGTGAAATTAATCAAAGGTTTGGTGTTATTACATTAATGGGTGACCCACTTCCTTTTTAAATTCTATGTATGAGTAATGTAGATAGAATTACAACATTTGCAGAGCTTAACAAACATACCGCACATTCTTTTTCTGAAACTCTCAAGGCTGCTAATTTTGAAGAGGTAGATCAAGTAGTTTGCAGTATGGATGAATTTAAAAAAGCTTTCAATGATTGTGTAGAGAACATTAAAGAATATGCCAGCAGACCTAAAAGCACTTTTGTAGTCAAACTATTTGAGTTTTTTGCAGGTCAGAGATATTTCTATGCCATTAATGGAGTAGATGAACTGTTTTCTCGACGTGATTTTGATACGGCTGAATATCTCATTTATTTTAATGAGATTAACAGCACTATTTCAAATGCTATTTGGCGGTATGACCAAGAGTTATTTGATGACCTTTCACCTCATTGCGTTGAAATAAAACCGAATGAAGTGCTGCTTAAATCCGAAGACTTAAAGTATTATTTTACTTCTCCGTTTTTAGGTATTGGTACAGGAAATGAGAATCATTTTGACAACTCATTAATACCTGCATTAAATCAAAAACATAGTGCCAAAGAGCTTGCAGGTATTGCTTGTGCAATTTATTATAACGACAAAGTAATAAGTAAAGCGAGAAAGCCGTCAACGTTCAGTTCGTGGTATGAAGTGTTTTGTGATTGTTTAGGTACGACAAAGAAAACATATCAGCCCAAGGATTTGACTTCAACTCAAGAAAAGATGATTAAAGCTTTGCCATTCCTTTCTTAATATCCGATAAAAATCCGTATTCTCTGAAAAATATCCGCTTTTATCCGTTTTTGTCCGATATTATTCCACTGTATTTCACACCCAAATTTAAAAAGTCGCTGTAACTCAGCGACTTTTTTGTTTTAAAAATTCCGTATTTTATTGATATGCAGTCGAATAGCTAATTTTGCAATGTTCAATGAAGTCAAAAAGACCGTAAACTTTTGAAATAATTGTACAGGCTTGCATTGGGCTGTTTTACGGCTACCCCAGTGCAGCTAATATCGTAAAATTAGAAGTATGTATAACTTAAAAAGTTTATTAGAAGAATCCAGCAACATTACTATTGCCGTTTCATTAACCGATTTAAAACAATTCGCTGTAGAAATAATCGAATCTACAAAACGAGACCTTGAAGAAGTGGTAATTTCGGACAAAGCCGAAACATACCCCACACCCAAACAAGTTTGTGAAATACTGAATGTAGATGCCAGTACGTTATGGCGTTGGAACAAACGCGGCTATCTCTGCCCTGCAATGGTAGGTGGTAAACGCCGATACAGAATGACCGAAGTAAAAGCAATACTTAACGGTGGGAGGGCAAGCAAATGAACAAGATACCTAACGACTATAAGGCGCACCTCGAAAAAATCGTTGCAGATCTTTATAAAAAAATCGACGAAGAAGATCAAAAGCGTGAATCTTTAAAAATTGCCGACGACAATTATTTAAAAATCGAAAAAAGGCTAACTGAGCTAATCAGCCAACTTGAAAAGAATAATATTCCCGATTCTATTCAAGTGTTAGAGAACGCACAACTGAAAAAGCACCTTAATGTAAGCTTTAAAACTTTACAGACATGGCGTGATAACGGAACTATTTCTTATTCTCAAATAGGAAGTAAAATATATTACCGTATTTCCGATATTCAAGAACTATTAGTTAAACACAATCGAAAATCCTCTACACTATGATAAACGAAACAATAGATAATACTGATAATAAAAGCCCCCTAGTCTCGCCAAAGTACTCGGGGGCAGATGAAATAATGATAGATAAAAGTACTAATATTGTCGATTGCTTGCAATCAGAAATTCAATCCGTTATAAAATGTTCTAGTGTAAACAAAGCAAATCTTAATTCTGATATCGGTTTATTTAAAGTACAGTCAGCCAACGATTGGATAGAACAAGCAAAAGCACGTCCTATCCCCAAAATGCTTTTCAGTGAGTTTTGGCACGAAGGTGAAATCTGTATTTTATTTGCTGATACAAATTTAGGCAAATCAATATTGGCTGTTCAAATTGCCGATAGCGTATCAAAAGGCTATCCTATTGCTGGCTTCAAATTAGAAGCAGAAACTCAAAAAGTGCTCTATTTCGACTTTGAGTTAACTGATAAGCAGTTTCAAAACAGATATTCAGTTGATTACGAAAACCCTTATCTTTTCAGTAACAATCTATTTCGTGTAGAAATAAATACCGATAGTGAAATACACGAAGGTATTAGTTTTGAAGACTATTTGAATCAGTCAATTGAACAAGCTTTAGTTAAAACAAATGCCAGGTGCTTAGTTATCGACAATCTTACTTATTTAAGTGCAGAAACAGAAAAAGCTAAAAATGCATTGCCATTAATGAAACATTTAAAAGCCCTTAAAAACAAATACAATTTATCTTTACTCATTCTCGCACATACACCCAAAAGGGACCTTTCTAAACCAATTACAAGAAATGATCTACAAGGGAGTAAAATGCTAATCAATTTTTGCGATAGTTGTTTTTCAATTGGTGAAAGCTCAACAGACAAGAGTATTCGCTATCTTAAAATGATTAAGGCTCGTAATACCGAAATTGTATATGATGCTGATAATGTAATCGAATGTCATATATGCAAACCTGACAATTTTCTAAAATTTGAAATGCTGAATTTTGCTAGAGAATCATTACACCTAAAAGAGATAAAAGACAAAGAGAAGGATGATATCGAAAATCAAGTTGTTCAATTACTTCTAGAAAAACCTAATATAACTGCTTACACTATTGCTAAAGAATTATGTACAGATATGACCAAGTTCAATAGCTTCAAAGTCAAGATAAATCGTATTGTTAATAAACACAACTCAAAAAAGTAACATAGTAACAATTAGTATCATTAGTAACACTTGTTACTAATGTTACTATCGCTACTAACTGTTACTACCTATTGCTAATAATTAACCATGTTTGCACCACCATATCTCCAAAAATACAAAGGTACATCCACCAGGCATACCTGCCCCCAATGTGGAAAGAAACAAAGCTTTACACTTTATTTCGATGGCAACACGCACCAGCCAATTAATAAAAAAGTGGGTATTTGTAATCGCGAAAGCAAATGTGGGTACCATTACACCCCGAAACAATTTTTCATTGATAATCCGCTACCTCTTTCTCCTCCCCTTGGGGGAGGTCGGGTGGGAT
>JAGNPC010000053.1 GCA_017989795.1 Paludibacter sp.
TGATGCTGTAGAAGGTTTGGACATTGATGCTGGCAAACTTGTTTTATCAGCTACACGCACCTATGCACCGGTAGTTAAGAAATTACTTTCCGAACTTCGTCCTCAAATTCATGGCATGGTACACTGCTCAGGTGGTGCTCAAACTAAGATATTGCACTTTATCGAAAACCTGAAAGTTGTAAAAAACAATCTATTTCCTGTACCTCCCTTGTTTAAACTTATTCAAAAAGAATCGGGTACCGATTGGAAAGAAATGTACAAGGTATTCAACATGGGGCACCGACTAGAGGTTTATGTGCCAGCCGAATTTGCTGAGCAAGTAATTTCAATCTCTAAATCGTTTAATATTGACGCACAAATAGTTGGTTATTGCGAAGCTTCAGATAAAAAAGAATTACTTATTGAAAGTGAATTTGGCAAATTTGAATACTAGAAAAAATAAAAAAACAAATTAGCTAACGCAATGACCCCATCTTTTTTACAAAAAGGCGATCAGATTCGCATCATAACACCTTCAGGAGCTATCGACCCAAGTTTAATTGACGGGGCAAAATGTACGCTCGAAAGCTGGGGACTTAATGTTACTGAAGGCAAATTTGCGCGCACTGCCTTTGGTCGGTTTGGTGGTACAAAAGAGCAGCGAATCAGCGATATTCAAGCAGCTTTTGACGACCCTCAAGTAAAGGCTATTCTTTGTAGCAGGGGTGGTTATGGAGTAGCTCAACTTATTGACGCTATAGATTTTACAAAATTCAAACAAGCTCCAAAATGGCTTATCGGATTTAGCGATATTACCATTTTGCACAATGCCATTTCGAACATCGGAGTGGCATCTATACATGGAATAATGGCTAAGCACCTAACCGAACTACCAGCCGTGTGTGAACAAGTAGTAGGGCTCAAAAAGATTCTTTTCGGTGAGTTACCGCACTACCAAATACCAACGCATGCACTTAATAAATTGGGAACTGCCAATGGAAAACTTGTGGGCGGAAATTTATCCGTGATTGCTGGAATGATTGGCACGCCGTTCGATTTAGATTACGAAGGAAATATCTTATTTCTGGAGGAGATTGCAGAACAGCCCTACCATATTGACCGCATGCTGCAAAATTTACGATTATCGGGTGCTTTGGCAAAACTCAAGGGTGTAGTAATTGGCCAATTTGAAGGGTGCGACGAAGACCCACAGATGATGCAAACGCTGCCAGAAACAATTCGAGATGCTTTTAAGGATTATGATTACCCCATTTGCTTCAATTTCCCTGCAGGGCATGTTGACTACAATCTAGCTCTTGTAATGGGCGAAAATGTAAAACTGGAAGTCAATAATAAAGAAAGTAGATTACATTATTAATAAAAAACCGATTAGAACAATTAAACTGTTTTAATCGGTTTTATTTTCAATCCTCAATAGCTTCTTTTACACGTCTAAAAGCCTTTTCGAGCTTAAGCATATCGCCCGAAAGATACTCGTAAAACTCCATCCATTGAATGCGTCGATGAATGTCGATACCAGTTTTCCGGGTATAAATCCGACATACTTCGGTACCACACTCACGCACGAAAGCAAAATCCCAAATCAAACCCTCTGGAAAATTCTTCTCCATTATTGGTTTGTAAAGCTCAAACTTTTCGTACAATTCAAACCGTTTTGCATTATCATGATGATTAATTTCGAGTATGACGCAAGCACCTTCACGCGAGGCATCAAATTTCAGCTCTACTCCTTTCATTTTGGTATTGTAAAGCATAAATTTACTTTTGCGCCTTTTAAGAGCTGGAATATTGCTACAATAAATACCAAATCCTTCCCAAAATTCTTTTTTTAATTGTTTCGCTTCTTCTTTTGTATACATAAATATTTTGTTCCAGATTATTTATTTAATAATTTTATAGCAGCTTCCAGGCATACATTTTAAAAGACCTTTGAACTCCATTTCGAGCAGCAAAGATGATATTTTACTAACTGTTTTTTCAAGCTTAATTGCAATTTCGTTTAATTGAACCCCCTCATTATTAAGTCGCAATAAAGCAACCACCTCCAGTTCTTCGTCAGTTAGGTCTGGAAAAAGCATTGTTTGAATAGGGCTATCTGCATCCAATTTGCGAGATTGCCAACTCATGTATTTCATCAAATCATCGGCCGACTCAATAAGAGCAGCTTTATTGTTTTTAATCAGTGCATTACAACCAGCAGACCACTCATCACCTGCACGACCAGGATATGCAAAGACATCGCGACTATAATCATTAGCTACTTCGGCCGTAATAAGAGCGCCGCCTTTCGAAGCCGACTCAATAACAACAGTAGCATCGCACAAGCCCGCAATAATGCGATTGCGCTGCACAAAGTTTTGCCTATCAGGGTTGGTGCCGCTGAGGTATTCGGTAAGCAGCATACCATTATCGACCATTTTGACTGCCGTAGGACGATGTGCGGCAGGGTAAATCCGATCCAGACCATGCCCCACCACACCTATTGTAGCCAACCCATAATCGAGCGCAGCTTTATGTGCGCAAATATCCACTCCATAGGCCATTCCACTCACAATAATTGCATTTGGTAATTGGCGAGATAAATCACATAGTAGTTTTCTACAATTCTCTTTACCGTATTCGGTAGCATTGCGGGTGCCCACAATGCCTATAAACTTACCTTCATTTAAACTACAATTGCCACGCGTATAAATCATTATGGGCGAATCGGAGCATTCTTTTAATCGAAAAGGAAAATCTTTATTGGTAAAATAATGTGCCTGAATTTTATTTTTCACAATAAATTCAATTTCCAAATCGGCTCTTTTAAGCACATCGGCATTCACAATTTCGGCCGATAATACTTCGCCAATACCCGGAATTTTGGCCAGATTTTTTTGCGTTTCGGCAAAAACACCTTCCTCGGAACCGATATATGCTATTAAATTTTTAGCTAGATTTGGCCCAATTCCTTTTATCAGTGTTATTCCTATTTGATAGCGCAGTAAACTAGCGTTCATAGTTTATTAATAATATTAGTTTTGGTTTTAAAAAAAATGAAAATGAGCCAAGCCGTAAGTATCCCTACTATATCGCACAGCCAATCGAGCCATTCGGCCGAACGGGGCTTAAAAAATGTTTCTTGTGCTATTTCAATCAGCCCTCCGAGTATAATGGGGCCAAAAACACATACAAGATAAAACTTTATTGGTGAAAAATCTTTTCCATTGGCCTTAATAAAATCATAGATAAGCATTAAACCACATGCTACATAAATCAGATAATGAGCAGCTTTATCAGTCAAATTAAATACAGATATTTGGGGGAGCGAAGCTGGACGCGCAAACGACAAATAAAAAAGGAGCAAAGTAACCAAAATAGATTTCCAATAGTTATTTAAAAGTGTATGCATTGTAGTACGAGCATTATTAATCTTACAATTACAAAAAAGTATCTATCATTTTTTGTAGAATTTTAAAAGTGTTTCCTATCTTTGCAAAGATAATTTTTTTTATTCAACAATTAATCCTTTTTTATTTATGAAAAGAATAATTCTTCTCTCACTCACAACCCTGATGTTGGTTTCGTGTTCACAAGTAGTACTCACGGGGCGTAAGCAACTTTTGTTAGTGTCGGATACAGAAGTGCTAGCCATGAGCGCTACGGCTTACAAACAGTTTATCGATTCGGTTCCTGCGTCAAAAAACATCACGCAAACAGCATTGGTAAAAAATGTTGGTAAGAATATTGCGGCAGCTGTTGAAGGATATTTAAAATCGAAAGGGCTCGAAGCAGATCTTGCTACACTGAAGTGGGAGTTTCATTTGGTGCGAGACACATCTGTCAATGCATTTTGCATGCCAGGTGGTAAAGTAGTTTTTTACGAAGGGATAATTCCAGTGGCTCGTAACGAGGCTGGCCTAGCGGTAGTAATGGGTCATGAAATTGCACATGCAGTGGCCAAACACTCCAACGAACGAATGAGCCACCAGATGCTTGCTCAGTATGGCTCTGGAATAGCTGGATTGGCACTAAGCAATAAATCGGCGGCATTGCAGCAAACCATTGGTACCTTGTATGGCTTGGGAGCGAATGTTGGTTTTGTATTGCCCTATTCGCGCAAACACGAGTACGAAGCGGATAGACTTGGTCTGATATTTATGGCCATGGCGGGTTACGATCCAAACGAGGCAGTTGCATTCTGGGAACGCATGTCGGCCAACAAAAAAGGTTCTGTTCAAGAATTTATGAGCACGCACCCATCTGATGACAATAGAATTGCACAAATGAAAGCAGTATTGCCAGAAGCAATGAGTTATTATAAAAAATAATTTATATAGAAAAAAAGCCGTACTATTTATTCATTTTAAATAGAACGGCTTTTTTAATGCGCTTACTTTACAATTACTTTTTGTGTATATTCAGCGCCAGCTATATCGTAGGCTTTGACAATATATATACCAGCTGCAGTCGGTGCATTTACAACTTGCGTATTAACATCCTCAATTATTAATTGTCCCATCAAATTGTAAACCATCAGTTTTGATGCAAATTCAGAAAAAATAATTTTATTATTTTCAATAGTTAATCTAGCCGTTGCATTAAATGAATCTTTAACCGATGTAGCTAATGGATCGTAGCCCAATTCATATTTAGCAAATCCATTTTCACCAACATACACATAAATTTTTGCCGTATTTCCATTTACCTCAACCAATGGCATAGCTGTTCGGTAAGTATTTGAAGCAGTGCCCATTCCGGCCTTTGGAAATGTCCATAAACACTCTACGTCCGAAAAATTTTTGGCTGAATCTTTAAATTTAAATAATCGGAAAGATGCAGGAGGCACTCCAACCGCATTGGAAGCTGCACTCACAAAAAAGTGCTGATCGCCTACACTAAATTCCGACATACCGTTGTAGCCCGTATCCATAAGCCACTTCAAACCCACACTGCTTATGGAGTCGGTGAGTGCCGATGAGCGCTGATAGAAGCCAGCTTGTACCGAACCGCTAGCATTTACCAATGTTGGGTAAGTACCACCACCATCAACATAAAACTTATCAGCCGTAACAGAGTATGTTCGTGGATATCCTCCTAAACTTTCGAGTCCACTCAAACTTGTTCCCGTAGTAATATTATCAAGCCTTATTAAAACTGGCGCACCTACAATTCCATTCGAGATAGTCCATTTAAAAACCTCCATGGCTGGCGAAATTCCATTGGCTGCTAAAATAACGGCATTGGAATTTACATCACCCCAAACACTAAAAAAATCGAGACGCATGGTTGTAGATTGAGGGAAAAGAGTTGCCAAGTTAGATTGATCAATTAACAACGTACCATTACCCGTAGCCATATCAATTTTATATATTTGATAACTCTCAAGGTTTGACGAAATTTGATTTCCTATCAAAACAGTTGATACGTCATCTGTTTTAATAGAGTAGAATTGGGCTGAACCTGCCAAGTAAGTACTATCAGCAGTATTGGCCTTATTTCTACCCAAATAGCTAAACATGGATGTATTGAGCGACAATGATTTTTCTTTCACTCCTGTTTCACCATCAACAATTACTATTTGTTTATTTAATCTATCAGCAAAAAGCATTTTTCCGTTACGCACAGCCACGTCACGCGCAGATCCACTACTAGCAATTAGCTCATTACCATAGGTGTAGTTATTCGTATTTTTTGATAAGATCCATTTATTTGATAATGATAATTTACCTAAAAACCGCTTATCGTAAGTTGCAGGATCAGTAACAATCTGCAGCGGATTATACACATTTGCAGTTAGAGCAACTTTTTTTGTAGTTGCTCCGCTGGATGTAATATTTATAGTACCACTATAGGTACCAACAGGCAATCCTTGCGCGAGCCGAACGTAAATAGGCACAGCAACACCGTTCACCATCGAATTTTCGAACATTATTTGCCCAGAGCCCTCAAAATCATCACCCGAAGTAGTTGAAACTTCAAAGTTTGCTGCTGCAGTTACAATGACACTTGCCACTAATCCAGCGCCCGATATAACAAAACTTTTTTCGGAAGATGGTCCATTATTAACAATATACTCCATGCCCGAAATGCTTGTGAGTGAGACTGAAATGCCAGCAGCTTCGGTTACAAAACCCGAAAGGCCAAGCTCCTTTGTAGTTGCACCGGCACTTAGAATTTGAACTTTTTCGTCATAAGTTCCAACAGCTCTATCTTTACGTAGTCGTATATAAATGTTTGTTACATTTACACTTCCAGCATTTGGGGAGAGTGTTAAACTAGAATTTCCGCTAAATGAAGTACCATTTAAAAAAGAAATTTCGTAGTTTGCAGGGGCATTAACACTAATATTTGAACTCAAACCAGTACCCGAAACTGTAAACGACTGTATAGTAGATGGCCCATTGCCAAAACTGTAATTGATATTAGAAATGGCTGTTTTGTTTACAGTAAGTACTGCTGGCGAAGGCAAAACAATAGCACTTAAACTAACAATTTTATCATCGGCCTCTCTTGATTTAAGAGTTATTGTACCACTGTAGTTATTGGCAGTTAAGCCCGCTTTTAAACGTACGTAAATATTTAACTGAGACACTAAACCAGATGAGTTTAAGATATTCAACGAATTAGATGCCGAAAACGAACTGCCCGAATTTAATGATATTTCGAAATTGGACGATGCTGTAACATTTATTTGTCCAGTTAAACTTGCTGCATTAATAGTAAATAGCTGCTGTAACGACGGGCCAGCGCCTGCGGTATACGTAAAACCCGACAAACTAGCGACAGATGTAAAAACACTCGGTTTATCAGTAACCACACCAGAAAGATTAATTTGCTGCGTGGCCGCACCAGTAGATGTAAGTTGAAGAACTCCTGCGTAATAATTGCTCGTAAGACCTGATTTTAGTCGCACATAAATAGTTGTAGAAGCAATTGAGCCCCCTGACTGCGTCAGTGTTAATGAACCTGCAAATCCAGTGTTTTGATTTAACGACACTTCAAAATTGGCTGGAGCAGTTATCAACGTGCTGTTTGTAATGCGTGAAGCGCTTAATGTAAATGATTTTGATGCTGATGGTCCATTACCTAAGGTATAATTCAAATTATTAATTTCATTTTCGGAAGTAAGAATTTGAATTCCAAAATAACCTGTTGGTAACCCATCGGTAGTAGCAGTTAAATAGCTTGTGGCAGTAGCAATACCCGTTGTTTTATTCAACTGAGGATTAGCAACTCTACTTGTTGTACTGAATGGATAAATTGTGTTTTTAGACCCTGTAGAGCTGTAATATATACCACAATTAGTTCCAACAGTAGCATTATAATAATTATTGGAACTAGCATTTTTATTATTTACAAAAAGTGAATTACGAATAAACGAACTACCAGCAGTAGAACTTAACTGCAACTCTTGATAAGTAGAATTTTCAAATGTACAATGATCAATGAGGTAACTATTGAACCTACCAGTATTTAAAATTATATGATTTGTAGCTATTCCAGTGAACAAGTTATTAAACAATACTACATTATTTGGCGAATAACTGAGCGATGCGTTTGCATTGATTGCCGCCAAAGCACAATTATTAAATTCCGAATTGAGTACATTTAAGTCACCACCTTGAGCAACAGTAGGATTTGAGGGTGCACCAGCACCTGTATAATGAAAAGCTCGTTGTGAGATATTTTTAAAAACACAGTTATTCACCTCAATATTAACACCATAACCTGGATAGGTAATAGCTGAAATAAAAAAGTTGGGGGCATAATAGCCTGCATTATTATTATATCCATCAAATACAATACCATCAAAAAGCCATTTTTTAGTAGCCATGCTTGCTGAAATAGAATTGTATCGGATAAACGCACCCGAAGTTCCACTAAATGTAACAGTTGGTTTTATACTTAACCCTTTTTTTGCTCGGATAGTAATTGCCTTTTCGAAATTAACTGCCACTTGAGCCGACCACACATAGTTACCACCTGAACTTGTTAGTTCAATAACATCACCATCATTCAAGGTATTTAAGTAATACTGTATATTGTTAGGTGCCGAAAGTTGAATAACCGATGCAGATACGATACTGGTAAAAAAAATGCAACTACAAAAACAAGCAGTAAGAGATATGATTTCTTCATGATACAATAATTATAAACATTAAAAATGCAATATAAGTGCTAGAAATATAAAAATCTGATAATCAAATGCAAATATAAACGATATTAATTAAATACTGACTTAATTTAATCAAATAGGTTTAAGGCTAGTATAAAAAAAAGAAAAACCAACTACTTTATTTAAAAGCAATTGGTCCTATAATGTGTTCATTCGAATAGACAAACCTCCATAAAAGACGAATGGTAGCTTAGTCTCACGACTATCTACCAATCTTTTTGTTAACCTTAAATCTAATACTATGAAAAAATCACGATGCAAAGATAAAGCGTTTTCCGTACACTTGCAAGTGTTTTGATAAAAAAAAGAGGCAATCTTATGTTTTATAACATATTTTATAGAATTGGTTGGCCAATTCACTTATTTTGTTCAAAAAAAAGTGAAGTAAGTCGTGAAATAGCAAATTTTTCGAGATCTTCGAGATTAATCCGAATCATTTCATCTAATAAATTATTCGTGTTTTTAATACTTACAATAAAGAAGCGAGCAAAAATTCGTTGATGTGAAAGAATATGTTTAAATGAATACGTTGTTGAATCAATTTCCAATTTGTGGACGTCTGCAAATAAATCGAGCGTAACAATTTCATTTAATTCAAAAACACGATCAGACTCAATGAGTGGTAATTCGTATAAATTATGCCAAATATCTTTCGAAACTCGTTTTTGAATAAAAATATCGCCTTGATAATCAATATAAAAATAATTAAAAAAGCGATCACGTACTTTTGTTTTGCCGTCTTTAACAGGCAGAACACCAACAAGATTTAAGCTGTAAGCACTGCATGTTGCTTGTAATGGGCAAACAGAACAATCAGGTTGTGCTGGAATACATTGCAATGCACCAAACTCCATAATAGACTGATTGTGAGCAGCAGGTGCAGCAACATCAAGAATCTGTTGAGCCAACGCTGCAAATTCTTTTTTACCCATATTGCTATCAATGGCTGTATCAATACCAAAGTAGCGCGACAAAAAACGGTAAACATTTCCATCGACTACCGCAAATGGCTGATTATAAGCAAATGAAACTATTGCGGCGGCTGTATAATCGCCTATTCCTTTCAGTTTTAAAATGTCGACATGAGCCTTCGGGAAATTACCACCATATTCATTTACAACAATTTGTGCCGTTTTATGCAAGTTACGAGCGCGCGAATAATAACCTAAACCTTGCCAATACTTAAGCACCTCATCTTCATCGGCATTAGCCAACATTGTTATATTTTGAAAACGATCAATAAACCTACGATAATAATCCAAGCCTTGGATAACACGAGTTTGTTGAAGTATTATTTCTGATATCCAAATGCGATAAGGGTCTGTAGTATGACGCCAAGGTAAATCGCGCTTGTGTTGACCATACCAATTCTGAAGGGTTTTAGAAGTATTAATTGATGACATTTAATGGCGTATAATAGGAACTCTTAGGCACAAAATGGCCTAAAATTCTTGT
>JAGNPC010000322.1 GCA_017989795.1 Paludibacter sp.
ATCAACGCCTTCAACTACTTTGCCAAAGCAAGTGTGGCGACGGTCGAGGTGTGAAGTGTTAGCGCGGCTGTGGCAGATAAAAAACTGCGAGCCACCTGTGTTACGACCAGCATGTGCCATTGAAAGCACGCCACGATCGTGGTATTGATTTTCGCCATCCAACTCACATTTAATGGTATAACCTGGACCACCAGCACCTGTGCCATCAGGGCAACCTCCCTGAATAACGAAATCGTTAATCACGCGGTGAAATGTCAAACCGTTGTAAAAGCCCTTTTCGGCCAATGTTATAAAGTTTTGAACTGTTGCTGGAGCATCGTTTTCGTAAAACTCAACTTTCATCACTCCCTTAACTGTTGTAATAATTGCTTTTTTCATCTTTTTTTTATAAATTGTTTTTATTGATAATAACTATGTTTCCCTAAAACTGAAAATATATAAATGGCTGTATCTCTGATGATTTTATTTGAATCACAAAATAAATTATGGCCGACAAATATACAATTTTTAATACAAATGGCAATCCGATGATCATGTTCTGGTATATATATTCGGTTTTGCGTGTCGTAAAATGGAGTAAATACCCTATTCCAATTAACGATAAAGCCATCGGGTAACCTTGCACGAACTCGCCAATTATCTCGGGGTGGAAGTTTCTAATTATTTGATTTAGAACTTCAAACGCTGTATTCATGTCGGCCGATCTGAAGAATATCCACGAAAAACACACAAAGTGAAAAGTTAAAATGATACCTATTAGTTTTGTGAATTTTGTTTGCGTTATTTTTATTTTTGAGTGTAAAAACTTCTCAACAGCCAGCATTGTGCCATGCAGTGCGCCCCAAACGATGAATCGCAAGGCGGCACCATGCCACAAACCACCAAGTAGCATGGTTATGAGCAGGTTTATGTAAGTTCGTATTTTTCCTTTACGGTTGCCGCCGAGCGAAATGTACAAATAATCGCGAAGCCACGTTGAGAGCGAGATGTGCCAGCGGCGCCAAAACTCGGTAATGCTGGCCGACTGATAGGGCGAGTCGAAGTTGAGTGCTAGTTTATAGCCCATAAGCAATGCAATACCGATAGCCATATCGGAATAGCCCGAGAAATCGCAATAGATTTGTAGAGCGTAGCCATATACGCCCATTAGGTTTTCGAAACCGGTGTAAAGCGTAGGGCCATCAAAAATTCGATCGACAAAATTTAGACTAATATAGTCCGATATAATCGCTTTTTTAAATAAGCCGCTCGAGATAAGAAAAATTGCTTTGCCAAAATCCGCTTTCGACACATGAGGCGTTTTGTATATCTGTGGAATAAAGTCGGCTGCGCGTACGATAGGTCCTGCTACCATTTGCGGAAAGAAAGTAACGAAGAATGCAAATTCGGTAAAGTTTTTTACTGGTTCTATTTGTCGGCGGTACACGTCCATAGTGTAGCTCAGACTTTGAAATGTAAAAAACGAGATACCTATGGGTAAAAAGATATGAAACGGATCGAAGGGTTTGTTTAGCAGTTCATAAAAACTCGCAAACAAAAAGTTGGTATATTTAAAATAAGCCAACATACCCAAATTTACCGACAAACTTGTTATAAGCAACCATAAGCGCTTGTGTTTGTTGTCGGTGGCATGCATAATGCGCGCCAAGGTATAATCAATGATGGCTAATCCTATCAGCAGAAAAAAATAAAAACCACTTGATTTATAGTAAAAAAAGATAGAGAATGCTATAAGGTACAGCATTCGGGCGCGCTGATGTTTATAAACGAGTGCGTAAATGGACATAAACGGCACAAAAAGGTATAGAAACAAACCGCTACTGAAAATAATCGGTGCGTCGGGCTGATACTGAAGTTGGGCTATTATTTTGTCGAAATCAATGCTGAGCATAGTTGAGATAGCTATTTATGAGGGTGTTAAAAATGAGTTGTCCTTGTAGTCGGTAGCCAGCAGCGCTGTAATGAATACGATCGGAGGTGATAAGGCCCTTGGCGCGCCACTCCGAGGCAGAGCCGTAACCACCAGTAATGCTGTACATATCTATGCAGGTCATATTATTGTTAAGAGCTGCATTTCGAATGCCTTGCTGCACCTTTTTAAGGTTGCTGTTTGGCTTGCGGCGACGGTAGTAATTGTCGAAAGGCGTAAGCAGCGCCACAGGACATGTAACGCCAGCGGCACGGATTTTTGCTAGCATCTTTGAAGCTTCTTTCTCCACTACTTGAGCTGTTATGCCCGCATTTACACCTTCGTTTGTACCCAACGATACGAGTATCAAATCAGGTTGAAGTAAATGCATTTGGCTGAAAAACGCATCCGATTTATTGTAGTCGGCATAATGTGCGCCATTGACTCCAATTACATGGTATTGAATGCCTTTGGCATTTTTGCCCAGTATAAATCCATCTACCGTAAGTGGGGTAGTTGTTTGAAACGTAAAATTAGTAGCTGCTTTCTTTAACGGAATGTGATAAAGGGTATCGTTAGCAAAGCCTATTAGTCGACGCTCGCTGGTGTTAGTTTCAATAAATGCTATGTTTGGCGCGCTATCGTTGCGACAAATAACTTGCACGTAGTCGAAGGATTTATCAATGCTGTCGTGCTGTGTTACAGCAATGTTTAACTTTTGCATGTCGTCGGAGCTAAACAAGCTAATGCCTGCAATGCCAGGGTCGGTTGTGCTTTTACGACTCCGAATACTGGCCCATTGCCATCGGTTGTCGGAGTGCGACCGGTAGTCGTACGATTCGTTCGATTTTGTAAGTCGGTGAGGGAAAACCAAGCCACGACCAGCATCTCCAAACTGTTTTTGAAACGCATTGCGCAGTTCACGCGTCATAAAATCGCCCTGAATATGCGAATCGCCAATATGTACAATGCTTACTGTTTCGGGTGTGTTTATGCTGTCTAGGTGCGCTAACTTATTGTAAAAAGCATACATACACTGTTCGTTAACAATCGTATCGGCACTTTTCTGGTAGCCAGTAAACTGAATTTCGAAAGGTTTTTGTTGTGCCTGAACGACAAACCCCACTACTATTGCCAGTACGTAAAGTTTAGTTCGAAGCAAGATTCTTCCTCCTTTCAGTAAATTTTTTATCTTCAAAAAGAAAACTTCTCGCCAGTTTGTGGCCAATAATTCTACCACCATCAAAATTTAAATGCGTGTAATCC
>JAGNPC010000323.1 GCA_017989795.1 Paludibacter sp.
AAATATCCGAGTTGGTAGAAATGGCATAGGCCTTGCCTGTTTTTTTTCGACAAGTATAGGCCACCGTTTTGCCATCAGGGCTCCAAGCCAACTGCTCAATGCCACCAAAAGGCTTCATCGGACTTTCGAATGGTTCACCCTCCAGCAAGTCTTTTTCGTTAGCAATGCCCGACCCATCAAAGTCGGCCACAAACGGATGAGGTACCGCCTGCACCCACTCATCCCAATGCTTATACATCAAATCGTTCACAATAATACCACTCGTTTTAGGCAAATCAGGATGTTTATCCACCGTGCGTTCGCCGTATTTTACATCGGCCACAAAAAGCAATTTCGACTCATCGCCCGAAAAAGCAAAATCATTCACACCACCCTCGCGCTCGGTCAACTTTTTACGCCCCGATCCATCACTCTTCATCGTCCACAACTGCATACTACCACCCTCCGACGATAGAAATGCAATGGTTTCATTATCATTCATCCACTTAGCCGACGCCTCGCGCACAGCCGTTTCGGTAATCTGTTTTTTGTCCGACCCATCAGCATTCATCACAAACAGCTCCGAATTACCCTTGTCCTCGGCCACCGAATAGTACGACACCGAATACAACACCCGCTTCCCATCGGGCGACACCTGCAAGCCCCCTACCCGACCGAATGCCCAAAGCACCTCAGGAGTAATACGACCATTTTTAACCTCCGGATTTTGCTTTCCGATAATCTGTTCGCCATCTTTAGATGTACACGCAGCAGCCGCCACCACAACAAGTGCCATAAAAGTCTGTTTTAATACGTTAAGTCCCATTTTATATGCATTCAAAATTAGCCAATTTTCCTATTTAAACTATAATTTGCAAATATACTTAATTATTCCATCGTTTTCAAATTTATAAAAATGCACATTGTATCAATTCAACATTGTCCGCTAAAAAGGTTTTGTTGTTACAAAAATCTTATATCTCTCACTTCGTTCGAGATGACATTCAATCGTACTCAACGTAATTCATTGTCATTCTGAACGTAGTGAAGAATATAATAATTTTTACCGGACACCAATTGTATCAATTATTTCATTGATTTTTCAATTTTAAAAGCTAATGCGGCGAATATCTCTCCTATTCTCATTAAATATGCGGAGAATAAGTTGTATATTTGCCGCATCAAATATATTCTAATGGCAAAATACATTTATCAATCAGAAAGTTGGCCGCAATTCACTTGGAATGAACGTGAAATACAAGTAGTATTAGGCAATGTGCGTCATTTACAAGGTAAGCTAGCTGGGAAAATGAGTGTGTTGGGTTTTTCTGAAAAAGAAGAAACCATGCTTTCGACACTAACTCTTGATGTAGTTAAATCATCTGAAATTGAGGGCGAACAATTAAATTATGAACAAGTACGATCTTCTATTGCACGAAGATTAGGCATAGAATATGCAGGAATGGTATACTCCGATCGGAATGTAGAAGGAGTGGTAGAAATGATGCTAGACGCAACACAAAAACACAATCAGCCTCTTGATGAAGAACGATTATTTGGCTGGCACTCAGCCCTATTTCCTACCGGAAGAAGTGGTATGCACAAAATTGAAACTGGCCAATATCGCACAGGTGAGATGCAAGTTGTTTCAGGCCCAATCGGTAAAGAGAAAATTCATTTTCAAGCGCCATCACCTAATGTAGTAAAAACCGAGATGGATGAGTTTTTAATTTGGTTTAATAATAACACCAAAATTGACCTTGTTCTTAAAGCTGCAATTGCACACTTTTGGTTTATAATAATCCATCCTTTTGATGATGGTAATGGACGAATTGCCCGAGCAATCTCAGATTTACTTCTTGCTCGAGCAGATGATAGCTCTCAAAGATTTTATAGTTTATCAAGCCAAATATTAGTCGAACGAAAAGTATATTATGAAATACTTCAAAAAGTGCAACATAGCAGCGGCGACATAACAGAATGGTTGTTATGGTTTTTAAATTGTTTGTATAAGGCCATTGCATCAACTGAAGATACGATACAAAACATCCTTTATAAGGCTGAATTTTGGGATAAAAACAAAGATACAATACTAAATAGTAGACAGCGTATGATGCTTAACAAACAATTTGATGGATTTATAGGGAAACTAAACACATCAAAATGGGCGAAAATCACGAAATGCTCTCAAGACACAGCATTGCGTGACATTCAAGATTTAATTGAAAAAAGTATTTTAGCTAAAAGTGAAGATGGTGGACGAAGTACAAGTTATGAATTGAAAATTGATTCGCTCTAGGATGCAATTTCACCTAAAAAATATGTTAAAAAACACAATATTGCGCACACCACACCGAACAATATACCCAAAAGCTTGTTTGATAGTTAAATTAGAAACACAAATTAAAATTACTAATAACAATATATAAAACAAAAAAACTATGCCAAAAGTAAATAGCTATCAGGACATTAGTCAAATTGACAGAGAAGCAAAAAAAGATTTTATCGACCGTCACTCACCATTTATTCACGTGGCCGACACTGCTAAAGCAGGCGAAGTACTAAGTGTAACTGTAAAAATGGGTAACGAGTACGTTCACCCCGATGAGTTAGATCATTACATTCAATCAATCAAACTTTTCAATGGCGAAGCATTGTTGGCCGAAGCATCCTTTTTACCAGGTGCATTAGCAAACAAACCAGGCCATGCCGAAGTATCATTCAATATTGTACCTACCAAAAACTTGAGCTTAGTTGCGCTTTCATATTGCACCAAACATGGTTTGTGGCAGAGCGATGCTAAAGTGGTAGAAGTAGCTGAATAATATCAGAGTCAACACACAACAAAAGAGGCTGTCAACACTGACAGCCTCTTTTGTTGTAAAAAATTCGTATTATTTACCAGTGAAATGCTTCGAATCGCCCCACGCATTGTAACCCACCTCGTGATCCACTAAATGCACCCGTACATCAATGCAGTTTTTGCAATCGTCGGCATTTTCATCCGTGCAAGGTTTGTTTTCGTAGAGTGCATAACTATCGCGGTATTTGCCCGGTGTAATGTTGGGCATCAATATATTAGCACCAATCTGAATGGCTTTTTCGCGTCCTAACTTATCAATGGTTTGTAGCGCTGTGGTGGCTGCCATATTAATGTTTGGCATCAGTATGCGCAGTACCGCAATCATGCGCAA
>JAGNPC010000054.1 GCA_017989795.1 Paludibacter sp.
CACATATATGCTGTACTCGTTCGTTGTTTGCCAAAAACTACCTTCAATTTTCTCAACGTTTAATTTTGATTCTCCTTTTCTCAAAAAACGATACTGATAACTATATCCACCTTGTTTTAACAACGCCCTGAACGTATACATTTTTGAATCAAAATCATACTTCATTATGCTTTGTTGATTCATTAAATTCTGATTAAAATCGCCCCCCACATACACTCTGCCATCTAAAAATGGTTCAGCAGCATTTATATAAAAATTTACATACATATAATCTGCTTCCGTATTTTTATCATTTACAGCCTCTTGACTATTAATTACAAATTTCCCATTTGCATCAAATTCATGCATATAAGCCGTTGGCTTTTCTACAGGCTGCTTCGCTAAATAAACCTCATAATGTGGTTGTTGATATTTAATTTTGTCAATCCCTCTACTTGCCACATATACCGACGAAATATCAATGGTATGAAATTCGTTTCCACCCTCAAAAATTAAATCTCTATTATTTTTAAAACTTAAAATCGAACCATTAACGTAAGTTGGCTGTAAACCAAACACTTCATTGTCAATCCGATTGTTTTGTCGAACAACAACTTTTAATTCCGACTGAGGTACTTGTACATTCACACCATTCAACCGAATATCAAAATCGAGCTGCTGATACCTTCCATTTAATTCAATGTCTGTATTAAAGCGCAAGTTGTGTTCGATGCTTATTTTGGGCTCGTATACCAACACACAAACCTGTGCCACGGGGCTGTCCATTTTATTATCTTCGTAAATAAGCACCACATAATTGCCCGAAATTTTAAACTTCATATTATCATTGGGCAATTCAAATTTGTAATGCGTATACAAAAAAGTGGTCGAGGTAGACCTGGAATAATCAACAATATCCGAATTTACAAACCCCTCTACATACTCACTACTTGAGATAGCACTTGCCGTCCAATCAGCATTACAATGAATAACTTTATAGCTATATGCATGCGTATTGTGCGATAATTCATCAAAACTAATACTTAATTTTTCATTATCCACTAAACTAATCGTATTCGAAGAGTACTTCTCGCCCACTCGTCCAATTTGAAGAGTTTTTATTTCATTATTAAAAATCTGAGTTCTATACACCTGAGACACGAGCATAGTTGAGGAAGAAATGCAAAACATAAAAATGCTAGCAGACAGATATTTAAATATATTTTGATTAATCATTTCACTCTAATTTATTAAATTTAAAACCAATATCTATGCCAAATATACAAAAAACTTCAATAAGATTATCGTATCTAAATCATGTATATTAATTAAATCAGTAATTTGAGTTATCAAATCAATCATTTCAGCCATTAGTTTTCAAAAAAAAACACGAACTATAGCTCATAACAAGATTTCTTATATCAGTATAAAAAATCGCAATAAACCAACAAATAACTAACAAACAGACACTTACAAATAGATGAAAAAATATATTCAATTAGAATGACAATTCAAATAAAATATGTAATTTTGTGGAAATAAAAGAGCTATTTTCATTCAGGAAGCAGCTATCAAACAAATAACTAACTCAAAATAAAATATTTAAAACTTTAAAATGGCAAACCGGATTAAAACAAAACGTGGTTTGGACATTGCAATAAATGGCACAGCCGAAAAAACAGTGAATTCGTTCGTTGTTTCTGATGTTGTTTCAATTATTCCTGACCATTACCATGCCATTACACCCAAAGTAATGGTAAAAGAAGGTGATATTGTTAAAGCGGGAACTCCTGTTTTTTACAATAAAACGGTAGAAAGCATGAAATTCACATCACCCGTGAGTGGCAAGGTTCTAGCTGTAAATCGTGGCGAACGACGCAAAGTGCTCAGCATCACCATTCAATGCGATAAAGAAATTAGTTACGAGTCATTTAAAACTGGTGACATAAACACCTTAAGTGTTGATGAGTTGAAAAATGCAATTCTAAGTTCAGGATTGTGGGCTTACATCAAACAACGTCCGTACGACGTAATTGCAAATCCTGAAATTGCTCCAAAAGCAATTTTCATCTCGGGATTTGACTCAGCCCCATTGGCAGCCGACTTTGAATTTGTTTTAGCTGATCAGATGGCCGACTTCCAGGCTGGTATCAATGCATTGGCAAAGTTAACAACCGGAAAAGTACACTTAGGTGTAAAATCAGGAAGCACTTTTTACAATGCCGTAAAAAATGTAGAATTAACTCAATACCAAGGACCTCACCCAGTAGGTAATGTTGGTATTCAGATTAACAAATTAGCACCAATCAACAAAGGTGAAGTAGTTTGGACTGTAAATGCACAAGATGTTGTATTTATCGGACGCTTATTCACAAAGGGTATTTTCGACATTACACGCACATTGGCTATAACCGGTCCTGAAGTTATCAAACCTACTTATATTAAAACTATTGCAGGTTGCCAGGTTGATAAAATTATTGCAAACAATGTAAAGCAAGGCAACAATCGCTTTATTAGCGGGAACGTACTTACAGGCCTTCAAGTTTCATCGAATGGAAATATTGACCCTTACGCTACACAGTTAACAGTAATTAAAGAAGGTGATGACGTACACGAAATGTTTGGCTGGGCCATGCCTCGATTCAATAGATTCAGTGTTAGTGGTACTTACTTTTCGTGCATACTTCAAAAAGCTTTTGGCAAAAAAAGCTTCGATTATGACACTCGATTGATGGGTGGTGTACGTGCCATTATCATGTCGGGCGAATACGATAAAGTTTTGCCAATGGATATACTACCCGAATTTTTGATTAAAGCAATGATTGCAGGCAACATTGATAAGATGGAAACATTAGGAGCATACGAAATTGCACCCGAAGATGTGGCACTATGCGAATTTGTATGTACATCAAAATTACCGTTGCAGCAAATAGTGCGCGAGTCGTTGGATATAATGAGAAAAGAATTAGAATAACAACCTCACACCCCTACTGGGGCTTAAAAATATGAATGCATTAAAAAATTTAGTAGATAAAGTGAAACCGCATTTTGAAAAGGGCGGTAAACTTGAAAAATTCCATTCGGTTTTCGATGGGTTTGAAACTTTTTTATTTGTTCCAAACACCACTTCGAAACGTGGAACGCATATTCACGATGCTATCGATTCAAAACGCACCATGATTATGGTTGTTATTGCATTGATTCCGGCATTGCTTTTTGGAATGTACAATGTTGGATACCAACACTATTTAGCCATTGGACAACAAGTAGATTTCTTCGACATCTTTTTATTTGGTGCCTTAGCGGTATTACCATTAATCGTAGTATCTTACGGTGTTGGTTTGGGTATCGAATTTATTGTAGCACAAATTAAAGGACACGAAATTCAAGAAGGTTTCCTTGTTTCAGGTTTCCTTATTCCATTAATTGTACCAGTCGACACGCCGCTTTGGATGGTTGCTGTAGCTACAGCTTTTGCCGTAATCTTTGCGAAAGAGGTTTTTGGTGGAACGGGTATGAATATCTTCAACGTGGCATTAATTACACGCGCCTTTTTATTCTTTGCATATCCTACCTTTATGTCGGGTGACGTAGTTTGGGTACGCACAGCCGATACTTTTGGTTTAGGAGCTGGTTCGGTAGTTGATGCTTATTCAGGCGCTACGCCACTTGGACAAGTTGCAACGGCAGCTACTTCGAACATGCAATTAGTAGATATTCTTAAACAACCAATTTCATTTATTGATGGGTTTTTAGGATTAATACCCGGTTCGGTAGGTGAAACATCAACATTAGCCATCCTTATTGGAGCTGTTATATTATTAGTAACACGTATTGCAAGCTGGAAAACAATGTTCTCGGTATTTGCTGGTGGTGCATTAATGGCATTGGTATTTAACACTTGGGGCCCTGACACAGCAGCTGCACAGTTCCCTTGGTACAATCATTTAGTTTTTGGTGGTTTTGCATTTGGTGCTGTATTTATGGCAACCGACCCTGTAACTGCAGCCCGTACCGAAACAGGAAAATGGATTTACGGATCTCTTATTGGAGCAATGGCGATTATCATTCGTGTACTTAACCCTGGTTACCCAGAAGGTATGATGTTAGCCATTCTTTTATTGAATGTTTTTGCACCGCTAATTGACCATTACGTTGTTGAAGCCAATATTAATCGTCGCTTAAAACGCGCCAAAACTAATTAAAAAACGGAGGAAAAACGATGAATACAAATAGTAATAACTATACATTGATTTACGCTGTAGTAATGGTTGTGGTGGTTGCCCTTCTATTAGCTTTGGTATCGAGTGGATTAAAAGATATTCAAACTACAAATATTGAATTGGATAAAAAGAAACAGATTTTAAGTTCTTTAAAAGTAGACCTTAAAGATAAAGATGCCGCTGCACTTTACAATACAATTATTGTAAAAGAACTAGTTATCGACGTAAAAGGCACTACGCTTTCGGAAGTTAAAGGCGAAGCATTTGCAATAGACATTATTAAAGAAAATGCAAAAGCGGAAGCTGATCGTAAACTACCTGTTTATGTAGCTCAAATAGACTCAAAAACAAAATACATTATCCCTGTTCGCGGAGCTGGTTTATGGGGTCCTATTTGGGGTTATGTAGCATTGGATGACGACAAAAACACTGTTTTTGGAACTTATTTTTCGCATGCTAGTGAGACTCCAGGTTTAGGTGCCGAAATTGCATTACCTGCGTTTCAGGATTTGTTTATTGGCAAACACATATTAAATGATGCCAATGAATTTGTATCAATTGCCGTAATGAAAGCTGGACAAACAGCCGAAAATCAAGAACAAATAGACGCTATTGCAGGTGGTACTATTACCAGTAAAGGTGTTGAAACCATGTTATTGAAAAGCATTGGTCAGTACGAAGCATTTTTTAAACAATAAAAGGAGGAATTGAAAATGAGTAATATATTATCGGATAAAACCAAACAAATTTTCTTAGGTCCGTTAGGGAAAAACAACCCTGTAACTGTACAGGTTTTGGGAATATGCTCTGCACTTGCTGTAACATCCAAACTAGAGCCAGCCATTGTAATGGGTCTCTCTGTTACAATTATTGTAGCTTTTTCCAATGTAATTATTTCGTTGTTACGTAATACAATCCCTAATCGTATTCGTATTATTGTACAACTAGTTGTGGTAGCTGCTCTTGTAACAGTGGTTAGTGAAATTCTGAAAGCATTTGCTTATGATGTAAGCGTACAACTGTCAGTATATATTGGCCTTATTATTACCAACTGTATTTTGATGGGTCGTCTTGAAGCTTTTGCGATGAGCAACAACCCTTGGGAATCATTTGTTGATGGTTTAGGTAACGGTTTTGGCTATGCCTGGATTCTTGTTGCAATAGCTTTTGTTCGTGAACTTACTGGATCAGGCAGTTTATTTGGCATTAAAGTTATTCCACAAGCTGTATACGATGCTGGCTATGTGAACAATGGATTAATGATTTTGCCTCCAATGGCTCTTATCCTTGTGGCATGTATTATCTGGATACAACGTGCTCGTAACAAAGAATTACAGGAGTAGAAATAAAAACTCCCTCCTCCCCGAAAGGGGAATAGAGAAAAAACAAATTGTAAAACAAAATTAAAATGCTTTCCACTTCCCCCTTGGGGGATTTAAGGGGGCTTCAAAAACAATATGGAAAACTTAGCCAGTATATTTGTGAAGTCGATATTTGTCGACAATATGATTTTTGCTTTTTTCCTTGGTATGTGTTCATACCTCGCTGTTTCGAAAAAAGTAAGCACATCGTTGGGTTTAGGGTTAGCTGTTATATTTGTTTTAGGCATCACACTTCCAGTAAACTATTTACTCGAAAACTATGTACTAAAAGAAGGAGCGTTAGCTTGGCTTAGCGACGATTTTAAAACGCTTGATTTAAGCTATCTCGCATTTATTTTGTTTATTGCGGTAATTGCTGCCATGACACAGTTAGTGGAAATGGCTGTTGAGAAATTTACACCATCGCTCTACGCATCGTTAGGTATATTTTTACCACTTATTGCTGTAAACTGCGCTATCATGGGTGGCTCACTATTTATGCAACAACGAGCTTATGCAACCCTAGGTGAAGCTACTACTTATGCTATTGGATCGGGTGTGGGTTGGATGTTGGCCATTGTGGGTTTAGCTGCCATTCGCGAAAAAATGGAATACTCAGATGTTCCTGCTCCATTACGTGGATTAGGAATAACTTTCATTACAGTAGCATTAATGGGTATGGCATTTATGGCATTCTCTGGTTTAAAAATTTAATAAATCACGGTTATTTTATAGCCAATACAACGAAATAAATAAATCGACTCATGATTTTACTAATAAATACAACAATGATTATCACCAGCCTTGTGGTTTTCCTACTGGTGATTTTGCTCTTGGTTATTATTTTGCTCGTAGCCAAACAATATTTAGTGGCTTCGGGTGATGTAACCATAACAATTAATGGTGAAAAACAATTGGTAGCTGAAGCAGGCAGTACGCTTCTCAACACACTTTCAACACAAAGCATCTTCCTTCCATCGGCTTGTGGTGGTGGTGGTTCTTGTGCGCAATGCAAATGCCAAGTACTCGAAGGTGGTGGTGAAATTTTACCAACAGAGGCTGTACACTTTTCACGTAAAGAGATTAAAGACAACTGGCGCCTAGGCTGTCAGGTAAAAGTAAAGAACGACATGTCCATTCACATGGAAGAGTCAATTTTAGGAGTCAAGAAATGGGAATGCGAAGTGGTATCAAACCGCAACGTGGCCACATTTATCAAAGAATTTGTAGTTAAACTTCCTGAAGGTGAAAAATTAAACTTCACTTCTGGTGGTTACATTCAGATAGATGTTCCTAAATACGATCACAAGTTCTCTGATTTTGATATCGACGAGCAATTTCGTGGCGATTGGGAGAAATTTAAAATGTATGACTTAGCCTGCAAAAACGACGAAGAAACAATGCGTGCTTACTCTATGGCTAACTACCCAGCCGAAGGTAATATCGTTATGTTGAACGTACGTATTGCTACACCACCATTCGACAGAGCTAAAGGTGGATGGGCTGATGGCATTAAACCAGGTATTTGTTCATCGTATATATTTAATCTTAAACCAGGCGATAAAGTACAAGTTTCAGGTCCGTTTGGTGAGTTCTTCCCAATATTAACCACTAAAAAAGAAATGCTTTATGTAGGTGGTGGAGCAGGTATGGCACCTTTACGCTCGCATGTACTTCATTTATTGAACACGCTAAAAATTTCGGATCGTAAAATTACCTATTGGTATGGAGCTCGCTCTAAGAAAGAAATTTTCTACGAAGAAGATTTCCGTAAATTAGAAGCTGAATTTCCTAACTTTACATTCAACATCGCATTGAGCGAGCCTCAACCAGAAGATAACTGGACAGGCATGGTTGGATTTATTCACCAAGTAATTCACGACGAATACCTTAGCACACACGATGCACCAGAAGATATTGAATATTACATGTGTGGCCCTGGCCCAATGGCTAAAGCCGTTGAAAAAATGCTTTGGGATTTAGGCGTACCACGAGAGAACTTAATGTTCGATGATTTTGGAGCCTAAAATATAAACTTTTAAATACAATAAGCGTAGATTTACTTTGTAAGTTTGCGCTTATTTTTTTGTCTAATTTTAAAGCACTAGAATTAATTGAATAAATAATTAGGTATCTGATTTATTATTATTATTTTTGTAGAAAATCATTCTAATTGGTCTATTATGAAAGAATATACATTTGACGAATTGTTGCACAAAGCAGCCTCATACTGCTCAATATCTGAACATTGCACTTCTGAAGTTGAGCTAAAACTTAAAACCTGGGGATTAGATTCGAATAAACAGAATCAACTAATTGATAGACTTATAGACGAAGGATTTATCAATGAGAGAAGGTATTGTTTAGCATTTGTAAAAGATAAATTTCTATTTAACAAATGGGGTAAAATTAAAATAGCTTACGCCTTAAAACAGAAAGGCTTGGACTCGAAATTAATTTCATCGGCATTAAACACCATCGATGAGGGGCAATACGAAGAGATGCTCTCGGAAATACTCAAATCGAAACTCAAAACCATTAAATGGGAATATGAGTATGAAAAAATGGGCAAACTATTTCAATTTGCCCAAAGTAGAGGTTTCGAAAGCGCTGTTATCGACAAAGTAGTGCGTACACTTTAAACTCGTTTACAATTCAAACGATTCGCCCAAAGCAGGGATAGTTACCTGACGAAATCCGGCATTGTTAAGTTTTTCTTTGTATGCTTTCTGAACTTCGTACTCGCCATGTACTAAAAACACATTGCGAACCGTTTCCTTATCCTGACAATCCAAAAAGTCAATCATCTCCTTATAATCGCCATGCCCCGAAAAAGCATCAATTTTGGCAATACGCGCATTCACTTCATGTATTTCGCCAAGAATGGATATAAACCGCAATCCAGGCTCTTGTATACGTGCTCCTAGCGATGTTGGCGAACAATATCCAACTAGTAAAATGGTGTTGCGCCAATTGGATATATTATTGGCAATATGATGTTTAACTCGTCCAGCCTCAGCCATTCCTGACGAAGATACAATGATGCAAGGGTCGTCGGAATCATTTAATGCTTTCGATTCGTCCACATTTTTTATCATCACCAATGATTTAAAGCCAAACGGATCATCATCGTATTTCATTACGCTGCGCACCGTTTCGTTCATACATTCGGTATGTAATCGAAAAACCTCGGTGGCATTTACCGACAGTGGACTATCGACATATACCTTGATACGAGGCAGCAAACCCTTGTTATGCAACTCATTGAGTACAAAAACAATTTCTTGTGTTCGTCCAACCGAAAAGGCTGGAATGATAAGTTTACCTCTATTAGCAACACAAGTACGGTTAACTATCGACAAAAGTTCATCTATACTCACCTTCTCGTCGGTATGAAGCCGATCGCCATAGGTTGATTCGGTAATTAGGTAATCGCAAGTTGGAAATACAGCTGGAGGCATCAATATTTTGTTGATTGGTCTGCCTATATCGCCCGTAAATGCCACGCGCTTGGTTTGACCATTTTCGGTAATTTCTATGTTAACAACCGCACTACCCAACATGTGTCCCGAATGCGTAAACCGAACATTGATATTACTATCAATATTAAACTTTCGATTATAGCCTATGCCAATAAAGAGTTTCATACATTCCTCCGCATCAGAAATGGAGTATATTGGCACCACTGGCGATTGATTATTTCGCTGACGTTTTTTATTGAACCACTTGATGTCGAGCTCCTGAATATGAGCACTATCCGACAGCATAATGGAACACAAGTCGCGCGTGGCATTGGTGGTAATAATCGACCCTCTAAAACCCAAACGATACATATACGGTATAAGTCCCGAATGATCAATGTGCGCATGCGACAAAATAAGATGATCAATTTCTGAAGGATCGAAACCTAAATTTCGGTTCATAGCGTCTGTTTCGAGCCCTTTGCCTTGATACATACCACAATCTAGGAGTATCTTTTTACCATTGTCAGTACTAATTAAATGTTTGCTGCCA
>JAGNPC010000324.1 GCA_017989795.1 Paludibacter sp.
GGGCGAAATAACATCAGCATTTCCGAAGTTGAAAGCTGTGACTTACACTGTTAAAGATAAAATAAATTTCTAATTGCACGTATTATTTGTGCATTAATCCTACTACTTGATGGATTTCAATATAAACAAACCCGTTCCTTTCGATACTGATAAAACAGAAAAAATAGCCTATCACTATAGCGAGATTATTAAACTATTAGGCGAAGATGCCGAACGTGAAGGGTTGCTTAAAACGCCAGAGCGCGTATCCAAAGCCATGCAATTTTTAGTGCAGGGCTACGAACAAAATCCGGAACAGATCATTCAGTCGGCTATGTTTACCGAAGATTATAGACAAATGGTGATTGTGAAAGATATTGATTTTTACTCTATGTGCGAACACCACATGTTGCCATTTTTTGGTAAGGCGCATGTGGCCTATATTCCCAATCATAAAATAACAGGGCTAAGTAAAATAGCTCGCATTGTGGATGTTTTTGCTCGTCGCTTACAGGTGCAAGAGCGCCTCACAACGCAAATAAAGGAGTGTATTCAGAATACACTGAATCCGATGGGTGTAATGGTCGTGATTGAAGCCCAACATTTATGTATGCAGATGCGAGGAGTGCAAAAGCAACATTCGGTTACAATGACCTCCGATTTTTCGGGTGTATTTCAACAGGCCAAAACCCGTGAGGAGTTTATGACCTTGTTGAATAAGAAGTAGACCGACAGTTATTTACTGTTGGCTCACCCAGCAATCAGCAATGATTTGGGCCACTTTTTCTAAATACGTACAATCAAGTTCATCCAGTACATCGTATAGGTCGCTATCTACGTCGAGTATCGCTATTACCTCGTTTGCTGCATTGAAAATGGGCACCACAATTTCGGATACCGAAAGGCTGCTGCAAGCAATGTGCCCAGGAAACTGCTCCACGTCTGGTACAAGTAAACTCCTTTTTTGTTGCCAAGCTGCGCCACATACACCTCTGCCGAATTTGATTCGTGTGCAAGCTATGGTACCTTGGAAAGGTCCAAGAACAAGTTCGTCTTTTTGTACAATGTAAAAACCTACCCAAAACCAATCGAAAGTTTGGCGCAAAGCAGCTGCCGTGTTTGCTAAATTGGCAATTAAATCGGGCTCGCCTGCAAGCAAAGCCTTGAGTTGAGGAAGTAAAGTCTCGTACTTTTCTTTTTTATTAGCATTGTGTTTTATTTCGAGTTCTTCTGCCATTTTGCTGTTGTTTGAAGTGTAAATCGTATTTTTTCTGTTAATATCGAACAAAATTATAGTTTTATTTGTAATAGTAACTATATTTGTGCTAACATTTAAGTTATTGCTATCTTTTTTTTTGTTTAATAATTTAAAATCGATCCTATTTTAATATGCTAAAGAGTAAACTGATATACAGTCTATTTTTAATCAATTTGTCTGTCGGCATTGTTGTTGCTGGCGAACATACCTTTAGTGTATTTTTTGAATTAAATAAATACCAACTCACCGAAGCCGATAAAGTTCAAATTAAAAAAGTTGTAGATTCTTTATCCAACTACAATATAAATGATTTTAAAATAATTGGGCATACAGATAGCTCTGCGGATAGTATTTATAATATGCATCTGTCCAATAGACGCGCCGTTGCGGTTCGAGATTATCTAATGGGCTTTGGATTTAATGAAAAAATTATCCATATTGGCTTTTATGGTGAGGATAAGCCCATTACGGGAAATGATTATGAGTATGATAGGCGGATGAATAGGCGTGCCGAAATTATAGTATCTCATTCAGGTAAAAGTACATTAGTTGTAGCAAAAAATTGCGAAGGAAAAGATACCGTGCTGCGCACAAGTGCTGGCAAGGAAGTGGTTGTGAATAAATGTGAGTACGAGGAGCTGAAAAATTGTTTGCAAATCAAGGAATATAAATCTTATGGCGAGTTTAAAAAGGGAGTAGTAATTATGAACAAAGGCGGACAAGATTTATCTGTTTTTGGCATGTTGCAGGTTGATTTGTTGGATGGTTGTTCTAAAAGCGAATGTTTTAAAACCGCCATTAAGATACGATTTCCTCTGAAAACTGAACCTGCCATTGATAATCACTCGTGGGCTTTGGTTAAGGGTGTTAAAATGCCTTTGAAGCTCGTTAAGTTGAACAATAAATTGTTTTATGAGCTTGAATTGAAATGTCCAACTAGTTGGATAAACTGTAATTGTAAAAAAAGTCAAAAACATTGACAGTGGGCTACTTATCCAAATAAAAAAGCTTATCTTTGAACGATAAATAATTTTCAATCCAAATAAAACAATAATCATGAAAACACAAGAGGACGATTTGCTCGTTTATGATGAAGACGATGCCGTTAAATATATCCTGAATATTTTGCCCGAGGAGTATAAAGATAAAATTGATGATACCAAAATTGAATACGTGTTGGATGTTGTCTATGAGTTTTATGATGAGAATGGTTTAATTGATGAAGATTCAACCGAAGAGGCAAGCATAGATGAAGAAGAAATGTTTAAGTTTATACTTAAATGTTCGAAAAAAGATAAAATGAATATTTCTGAAGATGAAATTGAATTGATTCTTGAAGGAGAATATCAATACGGTAAATCATTGGGTATATACAAAGAAGAAGAATAGCGTATCAAATCGCACACTTACGCTTATAAAAAATTCGGTTGGTGCTTATGCTGACCGATTTTTTTTTGCTTAAAGTGTTTTGGCTTGGAGATTTACATTGTGTAGTTTTATTTTTTTTAAAGTTGAATGGTTAAAGTTGCTGTCGTTATATTGAACTGGAACGGTGAACGCTTTCTGGAACAATTTCTACCTCCACTCATAGCATGCACTTCGTATGCTGGTGCTCAAATTATTATTGCCGATAATGCTTCTACCGATGGTTCGATGCAATTTTTGCAAACGAATTATCCTAGCCTTCGAACCATTGTTTTGGATCAAAATTACGGATTTGCAGCTGGTTACAATAAGGCATTGGAGCAAATTGACGCAGCGTATTTTGTGTTGCTGAACTCCGATGTGGAGGTTACACCGGGTTGGCTCGATGCATTGATGGTGTTTATGGAAGCTAATCCTACGGTGGCTGCTTGTCAACCCAAGATTAAAGCATTGTATGCCAAAAACTATTTTGAACATGCAGGAGCTGCTGGCGGCTTTATCGACTATT
>JAGNPC010000325.1 GCA_017989795.1 Paludibacter sp.
CAACGTAACTCACCACGCGCCAAAGCGGGCTTAAGCATATTCCCCGCATCCATTGCCCCATCACCTTTACCCGCCCCAACCAGTGTATGTAATTCATCAATAAAGAGGATGATTTCGCCATCATGTTTCGCAAGGTCTTTTAATACTGCTTTCAAGCGTTCTTCAAATTCACCCCGATATTTTGCACCTGCTAATAGCGAGCCTAAATCCAAGGACAAAACACGCTTATTTTTTAAGCTTTCGGGTACTTCATGATTAATGATCCGTTGTGCCAATCCTTCAACAATTGCCGTTTTCCCGACCCCTGGCTCACCAATTAATACAGGGTTATTTTTGGTACGACGAGACAACACTTGAATAGTACGACGAATTTCATCATCACGCCCAATTACAGGGTCTAGCTTACCTGCTAACGCACGCTCGGTTAAATCTATGGTGTATTTATTCAATGAATCACGTTGGTCTTCATGGTTATTGCTCATGACTTTGTCATTTCCTCGAATATTTTCAATCACTTTGCGTAAACTATCGGTGGATGTACCTACACTAGTTAAAATACTTTTGGTTTCACCTGTTTCCGCTAAACCTAATATCACCCAATCTGTGGTGAGGAATTCATCTCCAGCTTTTTGTGCATAACTGTCGGCTAAATTGAGAGCGCGAACCGCTTCCGGATTCAAATTAATGTCACCTGTGGGATTTGCCAATGTCGGGGCATTTTGCAAGGCTTGTTCAAGTTTTTGCTTTAACTCTGGTAGTCGTGCACCCGACTGTTGCAAAAGACTTAAATTTGCAGGTTCCTGCAATAAAGCCGATAAAATGTGAATACCTGCAATTGCGGTATGGTCTTTGCCCATTGCCAATGATTGTGCATCGGAAAGAGCTTGCTGTAAGCGGTTGGTAAATTTTTCAAAGCGCATTCTTGTTTTTCCTCACAACAAATTTTTAACTTATATGTAAGATGGGAGCTATTCTTAGAAATTCAAATTAAATTTATATATTTTTCAACTATTTAATAAATTAAAAACACATTAAAACTTAGTTATAATATGAGTCTCGCATACATTTATTTCAAGTGTGTTTTGTAATGTTTTCAATTTTAGCTATCGCCAATTTCATGATTAATATTGATTGAAATCAATATCAGTGTAGATTCCAACTAGAAAAAATTATACTTTCCGACAAAGTTACTTATTAGAAAAAATTAAATAAAATTAATACTATACGACTATTTTTTAGTAAATTGAAAAGAAAACATGTGAATTTCCATGGAATGCGACACAAAAAAATTAAAATATGGAATAATGCTATATCTTTTTTCGAACTTTGTTATTAAAATTTACTTACGTGATGTTACACCTTTTAATTACTTTGTTACTTTAACAATAAAATTAAATCGAGAATCAATCAAATCATGGTTTTTATATCGCTGATAAAACAAAAATCCAAATACTTATAAATTAAATCTTTCTTAAAAGGAGTCGGAGTTGAAAAATACATATATGCAAGCTGAACAAACACTGGAATATGCGTTATACCCGATACAAGAAGTTAAACAGTTATATATGATAAAAACTCAATATGAACGTTTATTGATACAACTAGATCAACTTCACAAGGAAAACTTAGCATTAAAACAACAGTTGACCAAAAAATTATCTTAAGCTATTGAATATTAACATGAATTTAAAAGTTGCTCGACTAACTCATAAATCAAAACTTTTTGTTTCGGATTAAGTTGTGCAATTTTATCGGGTAAATCTTCTAAGTAAAGTTGAATTTTTTGTTGATTTATTTGCTCATGCGAAGTTGATACTAAGTAAGCATCTTCGCCAAATCTTAACCATTGGTTTGATACATTAAGCCAAGCAGCTAATATTTGTAATTTATCCTGACTTGGGATTGCCGCTCCAGATAGCCAATTACTTGCAGTTTGTACACTTACAGACTGTCCGCCGTAACGAAGGTTAAATTCTCTCGCCAACCATGTTGGGCTGTTGATTGCCCATCCATGCTTAACAAGCTCTTGTTTTAACCGAAGGCTAAAGGCTTCTTTTTCATTAATTTCTTGCATATAAGAGGATGCCTTGCCCCAAAGTCAATGTTCTACCCTATCACCGTTTAAATCAAGTTATGATTTATAAAAACAATATGAGAAACCAATTTTCTAATTATAAATCAATTAAATGAAAATATTCTGTATCAATTTATTATTGTCTTGTATAAAAAAACCACAATATCAATCAAATATTGATTGATTAATTTATCAAGTGAAATTAGAATCCGCTGTATGGGGTGTCTGAGATCAGTTGTTATCTAAATCGCAGTTTCTGATGAAGTGTACGAAAGATCTAGGCTGCTTAATCAAGTGGGGCAAGTTATTGTGGAATATCATTGATCTAACTCCAGATGAAGACCAATGATAATTCAACACAAATACAAGTTTTGACCATTAATAAAATAGGATACTTTAAACATGAGTAATAATTTCAAACTTTCTGCAGTAGCGGTTGCCTTGGCAGCAATGAGTGGTAGTGCTTTGGCAGTAACTACAAATACGACGGATAATTTATTTTCTCCAGGTACTACGGTTGTTTCTACCGATGCTGGTGGTGCTCCTGTCAGTACTACGTCTGCTATATCAAGTGTGGGGAATATTGGTTTTTCTCAGCAATCGACAACAAACTCAGTATCAGCTGCTACAGGTGCACCTAACGCAACCATACAAAAATATGATGCAAATAGTCAGGGCAATCCATTTGCTTATACATTATATTCAGTTACAAACAGTACGGGTATTACTTATTATACGGACATTGCCAATACAGGTGCACTTACTAAAGCAACTACTGCAGAACTTGCTGCCATTTCAGCCTCAACCTTAAATTTCACTGGCGATAAAACTGGTCAAATATTTACAAGTACACAGACTGGTCAATCAGCGAATACAACAGCAATTGTTAACCAGCAACAAACGAGCTACTCAAGTGCTGTCAATCAGAGTACCACTACAAGTTTGACAAATGCTGCTTTGACAAACTCTACAGGTGCTACTCCAGCTGCAACTCCAGATCCGACTAATGGGCAAGTACTCGTAAGCGTGGGTAACTTGGTAAACAATCAATCAGTGACCACGGGTATTTTGGTTAATGCTAGCGGAAATCC
>JAGNPC010000326.1 GCA_017989795.1 Paludibacter sp.
TCGTTATAGCTATGCATATATGTTTAAAACCAAGCGTAATGTGAATGATCGTATTTTTGACAACAGACAAGTACAAATTCGAGATTTCTATAATCAAGCGATTGCAAAACTTTCAAATGCATATTCACTAAGATATAAAAATACCCAATTTAAACCTCAAATTGAAATTGGGAAAAGCTTATACAACATCAATTTTGACAATTACCCGTCACTTAGAACACAAAAAATAGAAAGTATCATGTCTACCTATAGCATGAACTTTTCAGGGTTGAGATCGATTACACGCCGTGATGGTTTTGGCTCAGAATTTCTTGTGGTTTTAAATGATGCAAATGAAAAAGCGAATCGCAGCAAAAAAACACCTTATATTACAGACCCACTCAACCATAAATACCCAAATGGAAGTAACCCCAATATTCATGATGCGCGTTATTTAGCAGTCACGGTTACCGTTGAGCCTGAAAAAGCATCAAGTGTTGATGAAATTATAAATAGCAAAGTATTAAATTTAAATGTGTATGATCCTTACAATCACGATACTGCACAAATTTCAGGTAAATCTTATCCATTAGCTGCAAACTTTTCTGCACCTTATGGTCTATGGTTGGCTGAAAATAATCTTGTTCGTGCTGCATTTTTATCACTGATTGACCGTGATGATCGTATAACACTGCCCCATCTATTTATGCTTGAACCTTACAATCCAAATAAAAAAGTTATTGTTCTAGTTCATGGTTTGGCAAGTAGTCCTGAAGCTTGGGTACGCTTAACAAACGATATCATGGGTGATCCTGTATTACGCGATAATTACCAAGTTTGGCAAGTTTTCTATTCTACCAATATGCCTATTTTAGAAAGTCGCTTTCAAATTTATGCACTTATTACGCAAACATTCAATCAAGTTGCACCAAATGCATCTGCAAAAAAAGATGCTGTGCTAATTGGTCATAGTATGGGTGGTATTATTTCTCGCTTACTTGTGAGTGATGCAGACTTAGTGAAGCCCGCAGTTGCCCTGTTAAATAATAGTCGTGCCAACAAATATAAAAATGACCCTTTATTTAAATCACGTTTGCAAATGAATCATGTACCTAATTTTAGCCGCGCAATTTTCCTTGCTTCACCACATAGAGGAACCGAATTCGCTGACCGCTGGTTTACATTGGCTGCACGCAAAATTATTAAACTCCCTGGTGCCTTTCTTGGTGCCCTTGCAGATACAGTACAAGATGGTAATTTGAAAAACTTTGGTAAAGAAGTTGGCAATGGACTCATTCAAAATGGCCCGAGTGATTTAAGCAATAACTCGAAATTCACTGAAATTACGAAAAATGTCATGCCTTATAAAGGCTTTAAATATCACAGCATTATTGGTAACAATACTTTAAGTGATGATTTAAATATTATTTCCGATGATATTGTTCCATATAGTAGTGCACATTTAGATGGTGCAATTTCTGAAAAAATCATTAAAGGTGGTCACTCTATTCAGGAAACACCAGAAGCTGTTTTAGAGCTTCGTCGAGTTTTAAAACTTCATTTGATGGATTTAGGTTTGCATAAATAACCGTATTCAATACAAGATTTTTACTCAAGCCCAACTTATAACTTAAGTTGGGCTTTCTTATTTTTCACGCTGTAAATCCGTCTTGAATGAAATAACTTGCATCTACCAAATTAAATATGCTATTGATTGATAAATAACCACAAAAACAACATATTATAAGTAGTACCCTAATATGAAATTACATGGTACAAAAAATTTAACTCGTGATCATATTAATAAGCTGATTACTAAAAAATTAAATTTTTTATATTTTTCTAAACCAATTGAAAATATCTATAGAAAGCAATATCGCTCTGCGGCTGCTTTTGAATTTAGGTATCGAGCACCTTTGGTCTTAATTTTATATGCCTTTTTAACTTGGGGCGTTTATCAAAATATATCTGACCTTTATTTAAAAAATTTATGGCTATCTTTATATAAATGGGTTGGTATTATTATTTTCAGTGCTTGGCTATGTTCATTCAAAAAATCATGGTCTAAATATTTCGATATCTATATGGGGATAGGTGCTCTAAGTGCTGTTTCTATAACATTTGTTATTATTAATTTATTAACAACAACCTATAATACAGCACTATTACATGCAGCCATGATGTATGCGGTTGTTATTATTTATGCTTTTATCGGACTTCGCTTCTATACAGCTATTATTTCTGGCTGGATAGGAGGATTAGTTGGTGTATTTTTTTCAAATTATTATAATTTATATATTGATTGGACTTATTTAATACACACTTATATTTTTAGCAGTTTCTTAGGCATGTCTTTATGTTATGTCATAGATCGGCAACATCGTGAAAACTATCTTCAAAACTGTATTATTGAAACCACACAAAAAGAAATATCCGATCAAGCACAGTTACTTGAGGAACTTTCATTGCTCGATCCACTCACAGGATTAGCCAATAGACGCTATTTAAATCGAATTTTAGAAGCCGAATGGACTTTAGCAATTAAACAACAAGAACCTATATCTATCATTATGTTAGATATAGATTACTTTAAAAATTATAATGATAACTTAGGACATATTTCTGGTGATAATTGCCTACAATCTATTGCTGTCGCGCTAAAAAGCATAACGAACAATCACTCAGAAATAGTAGCTCGTTATGGTGGAGAAGAGTTTTTATTGGTATTTCCTCAAACAAGTACAGAAAAGGCAGCGGAAATTGCAAGTTTAATTTTACACAATATTAAAAATCTTGAAATAAAACATCCAGATAGTCCTATTTGCACAAATATAACTGTTAGTTTAGGTGTGGTTACAACTATTCCTAATCCAGATGATCTATTACGTGATTTTATTGAAGAGGCTGATAAGAAATTATACGAAGCTAAAAACTTAGGACGTAATCAGTACCAAATTGAATCTCTCAATCGCATAGTCATTTGATTATTTTTATAACAGAATAAGCCCAGTCAATAGGTAGTTTTTCGCTAAAAGACTGCTAAAATCGAATGCATAAATGACTTAATTAATGTGATGACGAACTTTTCAATGACTGATCTTTCTAACCATACACCGATGATGCAGCAATATTTAAAAATAAAAATGCAGCATCCTCATTCATTGATGTTTTATCGCATG
>JAGNPC010000327.1 GCA_017989795.1 Paludibacter sp.
GATAACGCGATTTCCTGCTATTTTTAATGCAGCTACAATGGGCTTCATAGGGGCAGTTCCCACGCCACCGCAAGCACAAACTACTGTTCCGAAGTTCTCAATATGAGTAGCTTTTCCCAGTGGACCAACCATGTCGGTAATAAATTCGCCAGCTTCCAAAGCGCAAAGTTTCGACGATGATACGCCCATCTTTTGTACTACTAAGGTAATAGTGCCCTTTTGTAAATCGGCATCGGCAATGGTTAGTGGAATGCGTTCCCCTTTTAAACCAACTTTTACCATTACAAAGTGACCGGCTTTTCTCGATTTTGCAATCAACGGCGCTTCTACTTCAAACTTTATTACGTTGGCCGAAAAATATTCTTTACTGACAATTTTATTCATTTCTGACAGGTTTTTTTGTTCAAGGCGCAAATTTACAAATAATAAGCCTATCATTCGTATAAATCGGTTTAAAAAAATGCCATCTTCTTACAAATAAACAGCAGATTGGAGTTAATAATTCTAAATGTTTTGTTGTCTCCATAAAACAAAATGGGCTTGATGCTTGTTGCTGTCATTTTGGTTAAGTAGAAGGTGTGTGGAATGTGTTTAGAAAAATAGCTTTATTCAATAATTCTGTTATTGTATGTCTGTTTTGGATTTGAATCTTGCAACCGCTTATTACTGTGTTTTCGCAGCTTTTCTTCAGATTTTTAGTAGAGGTTTGATAAATTGAAATAATTTCGAACTTTTTATTATCAATTTGGTTGTATTTATTAGAATTTATATTACTTTTGCACCGTCTAATCAAACGACAGTACTTTATGATCAATCGATTTTTTACATACTTCTTTTTTTACTTTTACTTTAGTAAGTGAGAGCAGGAATTCTTTATGTAAAAAACAAACACTATATCAATAGAAAATACATGAAAATCCTGCTCTACAACGAGCGGGATTTTTTTTTACCACAAATTAAGAACAAATGAAAAAAGTAGCCATTCAGGGTGTAAGTGGAGCTTTCCACGAGATTGCAGCAAGAGAGTTTTTTCAAGGTGAAGAAATTGATATACTTCCATGTACTACCTTTAAAGAATTGTTTCAATCGCTGGCCGATGATGATTCGTTGCTGGGTATTGTTGCTATCGAAAATACCATTGCCGGTAGTTTGCTGCAAAATCACAATTTGCTTCGCGAAAGTGGCTGTACCGTTATTGGTGAACATAAATTACGTATCGAACATAATCTGGCGGTATTGCCGGGGCAGAAGATTGAAGATATCGATGAGGTTTACTCACACCCCATTGCCTTGATGCAATGCGAGGATTTTTTGGATGCGCATCGCCATATAAAAGCCATTGAAAGCGAGGATACGGCTTTGTCGGCCAAAGATATTGCGGATAATAAATTGACTCGTCGCGGCGCCATTTGTAGTTCGCTGGCTGCCGAAAAATACGGCTTGGAAATAATAGCAAAAGGAATTGAAACGAACAAGCGCAATTTTACCCGGTTCTTAATTATCGCCGAACCGAAGTTGGCTGAAGAACTGACTAAAGGTGTTGTGTTGAATAAATCATCATTGGTTTTCACCTTGCCTCACGAAGAGGGAAGTTTAGCAAAAGTGCTTTCTATATTGTCCTTTTACCATGTCAATCTGACTAAAATTCAATCATTGCCTATTATTGGCGAAGAGTGGAAATATCAATTTTATATCAATCTTACATTTAGTGATTATACCCGATACCGTCAATCGCTGGAAGCTATTATTCCATTGACCAAAGATTTCCAAATACTAGGTGAATACAAAGAAGCGGCAACGCCTGTCGCTTAATTGAAGAAGTAAATAATACGAACTGAAAATGAATATACAACCAGCCAATCGCCTGAATTCCGTATCGGAATACTATTTCTCTGCCAAGTTGCGCGAGGTAGGCGAAATGAACGCAGCAGGAAAAAATGTTATCAATCTAGGTATTGGTAATCCTGATTTGCCACCATCCGAACAAACTATTGCAGCGCTTGCTGCCGAAGCTCAAAAACCAAATACGCATGGCTATCAAAGCTATGTTGGTATTCCCGAACTACGCAATGGATTTGCTCAATGGTACAAAAAATGGTACGATGTGGAACTGAATCCTGCCACCGAAATACAACCACTAATCGGGTCTAAAGAGGGTATTTTACATATCACTTTGGCTTTTGTCAATCCCGGCGATAGCGTTTTAGTGCCTAACCCAGGTTATCCTACTTATACATCGGCAAGCCGGATTTGCGAAGCCAATATCGTTTCGTACGATTTAGACGAAAATAATAACTGGGAACCGGATTTCGATGCCTTAGAACAAATGGACCTGAGCAGCGTTAAACTTATGTGGGTCAATTATCCAAACATGCCGACAGGTGCTAATGCTTCAATTGAATTATATGAAAAATTGGTGGCCTTTGGAAAAAAACACAGCATCGTAATTTGTAACGATAATCCATATAGTTTTATTCTGAATGATGAAAAACTGAGTATTTTATCGGTTGAAGGCGCTAAGGATATTTGTATTGAAATGAATTCCATGAGCAAATCGCACAATATGGCAGGTTGGCGTATGGCTATGCTGGCTACTAATGCTGAGTTTGTGCAATGGATATTGAAAGTGAAATCGAATGTCGATTCGGGTATGTTTCGACCTATGATGGTGGCGGCTGTTGCGGCGCTTCAAAATTCGGAAGAGTGGCACGCCGAAATGAATAAGGTGTATACTCGTCGCAGAGTTTTGGCTTGTAAAATAATGGATGCGCTCGATTGTGTATATGATATCAAACAAGTAGGTATGTTTCTTTGGGCGAAAATTCCTGACAGGTATAAAGATTCCGGCAAACTGGCCGATGAAATTCTTTACGGCAAAAACGTGTTTATCACCCCGGGATTTATTTTTGGCGACAAAGGAAACCGGTATGTACGTATCTCGCTTTGCTGTCCCGAACCAATGTTAGAAGAAGCATTGAGTAGAATATAACAAAACAATAAATAGAATAATAAATAAAAATAGCTTGCTGATAATAGTCTTTCGAAGGTTTTGTCTGGCAACTGATAACTAAAAAAAATATGGAACTCGAATCAATTTTGTTGCCCGGAGTTGACACAAAACGTCCTCTGGTGATAGCTGGCCCGTGTAG
>JAGNPC010000055.1 GCA_017989795.1 Paludibacter sp.
CTCCCAGGTGTCCTGGGCTATGCCAATTTCAGCACTATTGTGACTTACAGCACAGGCTAAAATGCCTTCAGCCTCATAATGTGGAAGCCCACTAATCCCTGCTTGGTTTTTACCGATCCCTGCATTGTTTAGAAATACAGCTTTAACCCCACAACTTTTAAGCTTACGGGCAAAAGTGCCATTGTCGCCGCAATGCGATGCACAAACAAGTATAGGGCTTGTATTATCGGGTTTTATATCACCTAAGCTATCGAGGAGTATTATGTATTTTGATATATTCATGTGGTATTATTTCACTTTTTCGATAATATCAATAATAATCTAATGCAATTATTGAATTACTATCCTAACTAGATGAATTGCCGCCCCATTTATGGGGTGGATGATTTAGAAATACTTGAAAGGCTTTAGCCAAATGATTATAGGTATTTGACTAGAGCCCTTTCAATTTATCAAATTACTCGGTAGCTTCCGATGTATCGGAATAAATGGCTCAGACGGCAATTCAAGGTGTTAAGAAAGTTTTGTTCGTGCTATTTCTATCCCTTTTTCATACGCTTTTATATTTCCATCTACAAATTTAGCCGGAACACTTTCGCGTACAATCTGCATCATTTCATCGTGTGAATAGCCTCTAAACTCGGCGTAGATAGCAAGCATCACAATATTCATCATTTTGCTAATGTCAAATTCCGAGCTTTTGTTTTCTTCGGGATCAATAATAAATGTTTTTTTACCCGCTTGTTTTATTAGTTCTGTTTTTGATTCGGGCATGTCTTTCTCCAGACGGGTGTTTACGCTCGAAGTGCTTAGTTCAAAGGTGCTTGAGAAAATTACGCCATCCTCTTTCATGCAGTGTAAATACCGGAGTGTTTCGGTTTGCTCAAATGACAATAAGAAATCCACATCACCAGCTTTTATAAAGGGCGATAAAACGGGTTTGGTTGAATAGCGAAAGTGACTTTCTACACCTCCACCTCGTTGTCCGAGCCCAATAACATCCGATATTTTTAGCTCGTAGCCACGTTTCATGTAATACTTGCTTAAGAGGTTGCTGAAAAGTAAAATTCCTTGGCCGCCTACACCGGCAATTAAAATATTTTTTCCTGTATCTTGCATTTCTATAATTTTATGGCATCAAACTTACAAGCAGTAGAACATAATCCACAGCCCACACAAAGATCCTCGTTAATAACTATCTCCACTTTTCCATCTTTCCCTTTTTTGCTTTCAATGGCTAAACAGCCTATATTGATACATTTTCTACATTGTGTGCAAAGATCCTGATCAATAGAATAAGGGTCGCTTTTGGGTAGTTTGAACTTTGTTACGCATGGTTTTTTTACAATAACCACCGAGTTTGTATTCGCATTTACGGCATTGAGTATAGCCGTTTCTAAGTTGTCAAATTCGTATGCATCAACAGTTATAATATCTTTTACGCCAATGGCTTCGCACACTTTAGCTATTTCGAGTTTGTTTTCGGGTTTGTAATTAAAACCAAACTCACTCGATGCAATATGCTGTCCACCAGTCATAGCCAAACAGCTGTTGTCAACAATAATGGTAGTCGATTGGCTGTCGTTGAAAATCAAATTCATTAATCCATTGATGCCAGTAGCCCAAAAGCCACCGTCGCCAATCATCGCTACAAAGTTCTCTTTGTGGTCGGTTGCTACGTTGTAACCATGCGCCAAGGCAATGCTCGAACCCATACATTTTTGTAACGAATAGGATTCCATGTGTGGAAAACAGCCTATTAATCCACAGGTTACATCGGCGGCCGCCTTAATTTTATGTTTACGTAATATTTCGGATATAAATAGGTGCGAGCATCCCGCACAGCTCACAGGTAATCTGAATGGAATACCCTCCATTATTTCTCTTTTGGGTGCATCTGGAACGAGTTTTTCCTCAATAATGTCCGGTGTGAAACGTGTCATTTCGGGAAATTTTGGGAATAATTCTTTTCCAATAATGGCTATGCCAAGATCTTTGATGTTTTTTTCCAATAAATCATGGCCGTCTTCAATAACATATAGTTTGTCGACGTGAGCAGCCAATTCGCGAATCAATTTTTCGGGCAATGGCATTACCATTCCCAATTTCAATATCGATGCATCGGGTAAAACTTCTTTACTATAATAATAAGGTGTGCCCGCAGTGACTATACCAATTTTTTTGCCGTTTAACTCCAGTTTGTTGATTTCAAACTCGTTGCATTTCTCAGTAAGACGCTTTATATGAGCTGGGAAATCGTTGAAGCATTTTGTCAGTTTTGGGTGTTCAGAGCCTTTGGCATTCATCATCATGGTTGTCATGATAACCTTGCTGAAACTCACTTTATATTTACTTCTGCATTTAACTTTGTAGGTAATACTTTCGTCAATAGCAACTGTACTAGTGGTTTTGCAAATTACAGATGTGATTTTTAGAATTACAGGCGTGCTATATTCTTCACTAATTTCAAATGCCTTGATCATAAAATCTTTGGCCTCTTGGCTATCGCTTGGTTCTAAAACAGGGATGTTGAACATGTTACCATAGTGGCGCACATCGTTATAGTCATCGCCCGCTATGCGGCCCACATCATCGCCAACCACTAGTACCAAACCACCGTTAATCTGACTGCCAGCAGCTCCGCCTAAAGCATCAGCGGCCACATGTAAGCCCACCGTTTTCATTACAGCAAAGCTACGATAACCAGCAAATGAAGCTCCTATAGCTACTTCTAAGCCCACTTTTTCATTTGTCGACCATTCACAATAGATATCCTCGTAATTGTATTTGGTATAGTCCATTACCTCGGTTGAAGGGGTGCCAGGGAAACCAGAAGCAACTTTTACGCCTGCTTCAAAGGCACCTCTAGCAACGGCCTCGTTACCGTTCATCATTTTTAGTGTGGTCAACTTGTTTTCTTGCTTCATTTTTATTAAAAACTTCTCGTATTATTGCGTGTTTTATCAGTTAAATATATGCGTTCTGATAATTTGGCGCAAAATTAGTTGTTTTTTGTTGCATTTCAAAATCAAAAGGTAATTTAATTGAATAAATTGTAACATTGCTGATATAAAAGGACTAAATATTATTTACTGCCTATGCCAAGAAAAAGTAATTATTTGCTTGCTTGTAGATTTTTCTTACTTTTGTTTCGAATTTAAATATAGTTGCTGCATTTGCTCTAAGCTAGTTACTATAAACTTACTGTCAAACTAACAGAAACTTCTTGTGAATTTATAACAAACTTCTTGATAAATTGAGTGTAGCATATATATGCTATTGTGTATAATATATATATGATAAAATGTGTGTGGTATGTATGCTAATGTATGTACAGTATATATGCTGGTATCAAAACATATAGTAGTTTGAGTTAATTATGTCTGAAGTTTTTGTTAAATATTAGAATGGATTACGCTAATTAAATGAATGATTATTATGAGTATAAAGTATAAAATGATACATAGGGGTGATTATCTCAATCCGGATGAGCAGAAAAAAACGGGTTTTTATCCACAGGTAGTGCGTGCTAGTACTATAAATATTGAACAGTTGGCTGAAAGAATGTCGCATGGTAAGCGATTGAATGCTATTGAGTTAAAGTCTACTATCCAGCTATTGATGGCTTGTGTGGAGGATGAGTTGTTGGCTGGTAATAGTGTGTGTTTGGATGGTTTTGGAACTTTTGCTTTAACGGCATCTTGTTTGAAATCAGTTTCTAACCCCGCCGAAGTTCGAGCCGAATCAATAGTGGTGAAGCGTGTTGTGTTTACGCCATCAAAACCTCTTAAAAGTAGACTTAAATTAGCAAAATTTGAACGTTGTCAATAAAAATAGAAACAGCAAAAGTAACTATCTTTATTTTTTGCTTTTCCTCTGATTATTTTCAATTAAAAGTGACCTCAAAAGTAACGATCTTAATTTTTGTTTTTCCTCTGATTACTAACAATAAAAAAACCGTTGAAAAATTACTTTCAACGGTTTCATTGCTCTCCCTCTTGGACTTGAACCAAGGACCCTCTGATTAACAGTCAGATGCTCTAACCAACTGAGCTAAGGAAGAATTTAGCAATTGTTTTTTTTGTCAATTGCGGTGCAAAAGTAATTGCTTTTTATGAAATATGCAATATCTTTGCAAATAAAAAATAGAATAATTTTATGAAGAAAGTCTTAGGAATGGGTAATGCCCTGACAGATATTTTGTTACAAATAAGTAATGACAGTGTTTTAAGTAAACTTAACTTGCCTAAAGGTAGTATGCAGTTGGTTGATGCTGGTAAATCGGCAGAGATTACTTCGTTGTTGGCCGATGTGACGCCTGTGATGGCTGCTGGCGGCTCGGCTTCGAACACAGTAAATGGCGTAGCTCGTTTGGGTGCCGATGCTGGGTTTATAGGTAAAGTAGGTGCCGATGCTGTTGGCGCATTTTTTAGCGACGATATGCTTGCAAACGGGGTAAAGCCTCAGTTGGGTTTAAGCACGTCGGCAAGCGGAAAATGTACAGTACTTGTTTCGGCGGATGGTGAGCGTACCTTGTGTACATTTTTGGGTGCGGCCTGTGAGTTGAGTGCTGCCGATTTAAATCCTGCCATGTTTGATGGCTACGATATTTTTCATATCGAAGGATATTTGGTACAAAACCATGAGCTGATACGTACGGCTGTAAAAATGGCCAAAGAAGCTGGATTGTTGGTGTCTATCGATTTGGCAAGTTACAATGTGGTAGAAGCGAATTTGGAATTTTTAAATGAAATGATTCGTAGTTTTGTGGACATTGTGTTTGCTAACGAAGAGGAAGCGCGTGCATTTACAGGCAAAGAGCCCGAAGAGGCATTAATTCATATTTCGGAACATTGTGATATAGCGGTGGTGAAAATAGGCAAAGAGGGTTCGTATGTGCGTTCGGAGTCTGAAAATGTGAAGATAGAAGCTCGCTTGGCTGCTTGTATTGATACCACGGGTGCTGGCGATTTATACGCAGCGGGATTCTTATATGGACTTGCAAACGATTATTCGCATGAGTTATGCGGTAAAATAGGTTCGCTTGTTTCGGGTAAAGTAGTTGAGGTGATTGGTGCTAAAATAGCCGACGAGGTTTGGTTGGAAATAAATAAAGAAATAAAAGCAATGATTTAATCATTGCTTTTATTTTTCAAATTTTCCCTTTTTGGGTTATACTAATTGGTCCGAAGTATATGCTTTTGGCAATTTGCGCAAGTTGTATTGCGAAGCCATTATTTCGCCATAAGCACCAGCAGAGCGCAGTGCAATGATATCGCCACGTTTAGTGCCATTCATGCTGTATTCTTTAGCAAACGAGTCAGACGATTCGCAAATTGGACCAACTACATCATACACCTCATCAGCAGCTTCGGATGTTAAATTCTCGATACGGTGGTAAGCTTGGTATAAAGCAGGACGAATGAGTTCTGTAAATCCGGCATCGAGGATGGCGAATTTTTTCGATGTCCCTTCTTTTATATACAATACTTTCGAAATTAAGCTACCCGATTGACAAACCACTGCACGGCCAAGTTCAAAATGTAAAGTCTGACCTTCGCGAAGCGTTAAGTGTTTGCGGAATACTTTAAAGTAACCTTCAAAATCAGGAATCGGGAAATGGTTTGGATGTTCGTAGTTGATACCTAAACCTCCACCAACATTGATGACCGAAAGCTGAACGCCTCGTTTGTCAAAATGTTCTTGAATTTCGTTTACACGTATGCTTAATGCTTGAAACGAACTCATGTCGGTGATTTGCGAACCAATATGAAAATGTATACCAATTAGTTTTACATTAGGTAGCGTTAGTACCAAGTCAGTTACCTTATCAAGTTCCGACATGTTTATTCCAAACTTATTTTCGTTCAGTCCAGTAGTGATATAATGGTGTGTATTTGCACTTACATTTGGGTTAATGCGTAAGGCAACTTGCGCAGTTTTACCTTTAGCTATTGCAAGTTCGTTTATTACTTCCAATTCAGGTATCGACTCTACATTGAAGCAGAAAATGTCGTTATCAAGCCCAAGGTTTATTTCCCAGTCGGCTTTACCCACACCCGCAAAAACAACTTTTGATGCAGGGATTCCAGCGTCAAGTGCTGCTTGTACTTCGCCACCACTTACACAGTCGGCTCCAAGTCCAGCCTCTTTGATACACGCCAAAACACTTGGGTTTACATTGGCTTTCATGGCGTAATGTACCTCAAAGTTTTCGCTCGTGTTTGCGTTTATTTCCGTTAATGTTTGGCGTAATACTTCTAGGTCGTAGTAATAAAACGGAGTTTGTATGTCTTTAAATTTTTCTACTGGATAATTTGCTTTCATATTTTATTTATTGTTGTGTTATAGAAAAAGTTATAAAGTCGATTGTTGAGAATTTGACTTTATAACTTTTTTGTATTTAAAATGAATGTTTTAAAATGATTTATTTAGCTAAATAAGCCCTCGCTTAATGCTACAAGAGCACGTTTTTTATCTTCAGCTTTAATCAAAAATGAGATATTGTAGTTGCTACCACCATACGAAATCATACGTACAGGTATTTCTTTCATTGCCGAAACGGCTTTGGCTTGAAATCCAACGTTTTCGGATGGTAAATCACCCACAACGCATATAATAACCATGTCGGTGTCAACAGTAACTGTACCTAATTTTTTCAGGTTGTTTACTATTTCGTCAATACGTTTATTATTGTCGATAGTGATTGATACGCCCACTTCCGAAGTTGTAATCATATCGATTGATGTTTGATACGATTCGAAAATTTCGAACACTTTGCGCATAAAACCATGTGCAAGCAACATGCGGCCCGATTTTATTTTGATAGCTGTAATACCATCTTTAGCTGCTACGGCCTGTATCCGTTCTTTTTTGCTTTGCATTGAAATAAGCGTACCCGCCGCCTTTGGCTCCATGGTATTTAACAGTCTCACTGGGATGTTGTTCAGTTTGGCTGGTAAAATACAAGTTGGGTGAAGAATTTTAGCGCCAAAGTATGCTAATTCAGCAGCCTCTTCGAAATGCAAAAACGGAACTGGTTTTGTGCCTTCCACAAAGCGTGGGTCATTGTTGTGCATGCCATCAATGTCGGTCCATATCTGTATTTCGCTTGCTTTGATGGCTGCGCCAATTAAGGATGCTGTATAGTCACTTCCACCACGTTGAAGGTTATCAATTTCGCCATAAAAATTACGACAAATGTAACCTTGCGTAATATATATAGTGTGGTTTGGATTTGCTTGAATTTGTTTTTCTAAATTATCGGCAATGTAAGCAGTGTCTGGTTCTGAGTTTTTGTCAATGCGCATGAATTCCAAAGCTGGTAGCAATGCCGAATTTTCGTTATTCTCAAGTAAGTACAACTGAAACATATTGGTCGATAGCATTTCGCCTTGGGCGAGTATCGCTTTTTCTTCGAAAAGTGTGAATACTGATTTAGAGAATGAACGTAAGTATTCAAATATTGATTTAATAATCAATGTTGTTTCTTGCTTGTATTTATCAGTAGTATAGAGTTCTTCAATTATTTCCATGTATTTTTGTTCCAATACATTGATGCGTTCAATAGCTCCCGTTGTATTCGACTTATAAAAATAATCGGAAATTTCAACCAAACTGTTTGTAGTTCCCGACATGGCCGATAAAACCACAATTTTACGGTCGCCATCGCAAATTAATTTGGCAACGTCCTTCATTCGGGCTGCAGAACCTACGGATGTTCCGCCGAATTTTAATACCTTCATTTTTTTAGTGTTGTGTTTTAATTGAATAAATTGAATTTCAAGTTGCAAAAGTAATATTTTTTATCGGTTTATTAATTGTCTGTTTCTGCTAATTGTGCTACATTTGCAAAAAAAAACGCTCTATTTACAATGTTACAAAAGCGATTTAATGCACTAATTTTCTTTATTTTTATTATTGTAAAGGTTTTTTCCCTTGATTCTTTTATCCGAATCAATCAGCTGGGTTATACTCCCAATGGTCTTAAAAAGGCAATTCTCATCAGCGAATCGGAAATTTCGGTTAGTTCATTTAGTATACACGATGCCTTAACGCATCTGAAATTAAAAGAGCTTCAGGCGGCAAAACCGCTTGCATCATTTGAGCAATTTAAATCCATTTATCAACTCGATTTTTCGCAATTTCAGACTGTAGGCGCCTTTTATATTAAGGCTGGAACTGTTTTTTCACCAGTTATTTTTATTGATAAACAAATATACAGTGCATCAGTCGATAATATGTTGCATTACATGCGTCAGCAGCGTTGTGGTTTTAATCCAATATTAAAAGATTATTGTCATCAGCATGAAGCCGTAGTTATTCCTCAGCCAGTTTCTATGGCTCCAATTTTAGCAGCTACGAGTAATTTACGAAAAAAACCAATTGCTGTTGAACCACCTCAAGCACAAAATTTACTCACAATTGACCTCACCGGTGGATGGCACAATGGGGCCGATTATGTGAAGTACAGTGCCACTACGGCTGTATCCGTTTTTCAACTTTTGTACGCCTACCGTTCCAATCCAGCAGCATTTTCAGATAACTTTGATGCCAATGGTTTGCCTTATCCCAATAAAATTCCGGATGTGTTGGATGAGGCGAGGTGGGGTCTTGAATGGTTATTAAAAATGAACCCAAAAACGGATGTAATCTATGTTCAAGTGGGCGACGATAGGGGAGAGGATGCTAAATGGATGCCTGCGAATGATAAAACTGATTATGGGTTGGGCGATGAAGCAGTACAGCCGGCCTATTTAGCTACTGGAGTAGCTAGTGGATTATTTGCTTCTCAAAACAAATCCACAGGTATAGCATCATTGGCTGGTAAACTCGCTTCGGTCTATGCGTTAGGTGCTGATATTTATGCAACTAGTGATAAGGTGTTTGCCGATATGCTTCAAAAAAAAGCAGTACGTTTATACGAATTTGCTAAAACTAAAACGGGTGTAAGTCAATCTATTCCTGCGTTTAAAAATAATTATTTAAACGAAGATAATTGGGTGGATGATATGCAACTAGCTTCTGCACAGCTATATCAGTTGACATTTGAACCTACATATCGAACGGAATCGGCTACTTATGGTCGAATGGAGCCCATTACGCCTTGGCTTTTTGCCGATACAGTGAACCAATATCAATGGTTTCCGTATACTAATATGGGGCATTTTATGCTCGCCAATTCCGAAAATCCACAATTGAAAGATGAATTTATTCAAAATATTCGTTTTGGCTTAAAACGTGCGCAACTTCGAAGTGCAAAAAATCCTTTTGGCGTTGGTGTTCCTATGGTGCAACATTCAAATAGCTATATTGTATCTCTTGCAACGCAATGTAATTTGTATCGACGTTACACCGGCGATTCTACTTTTGTGGATATGGAAAATGCGCTTGTCGATTGGCTTTTTGGCTGTAATCTGTGGGGTATATCAATGGTAGTGGGCATGCCGAGTGTTGGAGGGCAGGTGCGTGATCCTTATTCGCCACTCTGGACTC
>JAGNPC010000328.1 GCA_017989795.1 Paludibacter sp.
AAAACAATTGCAGATTATGGATAAAAGAGCAGATCTAAAAATAAGCCGTGAATATCTGAAACGTGTACGAGAATCAATTTTAAAACATGGTGAACGATTAAAAATATAATTTTTCAGCCCCATAACTTAAGTCCCACGGAAGCAATTCTGTGAGACTTGTTTTTGTATGAAAACACCTATCTACAATATACGAGTGCCACATGCACGACTACAAATATCCTGCATACATATCTTTTGTAAAAACCGCTATACGATATTGATTTAATGAATTAATTTTTTACTTTTGACGCTGTAAATCTATTAATCGTAGTAATGAATATACAAGCGCAAAAAATAAGCCTAGCGAAGCTAATTCTCGAAACAGACAATCCTGCTATTTTGGAGTCTGTAAAGGCAGTTTTTGTAAAGGCAAAACATCCGGATTTTTGGGAAACATTGTCGTACGAACAAAAAGCAGAAATAGAACAAGGCATTTCTCAAATTGTTAGTGAGGATACTGTAGAGTACGAAAGTGTAATGAAAAACCATAGGAAACTTAAGATTTATGTTGATACATCAGTTTTTGGAGGATATTATGATGAGGAATTTTCAGATGATACAAAAAAACTATTCGAAGAAATACAAAACAATAGATATCAGATTGTTGTTTCTGATTTAACAGAAAAAGAGTTGTTGAGTGCACCAGCTAACGTAAGAAATCTGTTTAAACAACTTAACACTTCGGTTGAAAAGCTTATAGTTAAAAAGGAAGCCATTGAATTGGCAGCAAAATACGTTCAGGAGAAAGTTGTGGGAAAAACTAGTATGGACGACTGCATTCATATTGCCACTGCAACAATACACGAAATTGATGTTTTAGTTAGCTGGAACTTCAAGCACATTGTTAATATACAGCGAATTAAGGGATATAATTCAATAAATAAAGATTTTGGATACCAAAATTTAGAAATACGTTCACCAAAAGATTTGATAAATCATGAAAACGACAAAGAATAAACAATTTGATTGTGTAAAAATGATGCGTGATATACGCAACCGCATTGATGCTGACATTTCTAATATGTCAACTGATGATATTCTGAAATATATTAGTTCGAAAAAAGATTTAAAAGTAAATTTTTCTAAATAGATTTTTCTAAATACAAACATTTTCAACCCCACTACATAAGTCCCACGGAAGCAATTCTGTGGGACTTGTTTTTGTATGCAAACGTCTATCTACAAAATACGGATGCCACTTGTAGCCCCACAACCGTTGAATTTTAAAAAGTAATTTTCAACCCCAAATAGTTTAACAAATTCGGCATAATGTGAATTGTTTTTTGTAGTTTTGTGGGGTTTAAGACAGTAATTTGTCTCAATTTTAGATTGAAATTATTAAAAAACAGCTTTCTATGTTAGACGATTTTGAACAATATATCCGGCAAGGTGAACCGCTTCAAAAGGAAAAAAGCCAAATTTGGCAAACAGCTATTGGCTTGCAGCAGGTTGATGGTTTAACGCCATCGGCCTACCTGATTGAAACCGCTAAAGAGAACATTGAAGGCACTATATCAATTGGGGAAGTAAAATTCCGAATCGACAATTATTACAAGCAACAGGAAAATAGAAATACGATTCAGGGCGATAGAACTGAGGAAGCTGACAAGGTTTCAGCAAATATTGCTGAACTTTTGTCGGAGAAGACTTTTAGCTTTAGCCCTGCCGAATTACTTACAATTCACAAAAGACTTTTCACCGGAGTTGAGAATATTGCTGTAAAAATTGGGAAAGTTCGTGATTACAATATTAGCAAAAACGAATGGGTATTAAATGGCAAAACAGTGTATTATGCCTCAGCTGATAGTATTAGTGCAACGCTCGATTATGATTTCAAACAGGAAAAAAGCTTTAAATTTAAGAATCATACAAAGCGTGAAATAGTAGAGCATATTGCTAATTTCGTTTCCGGCTTGTGGCAGATACACGCTTTTGGTGAGGGAAACACGCGTACAATAGCAGTTTTCACTATCAAATACCTCCGTACTTTTGGCTTCGAAGTGGAAAACGATATATTTGCAAAACACTCGTGGTATTTCCGCAATGCGCTTGTAAGAGCTAATTACAACGACTATTTGCACAAGGTTTACGCTACCCCTGAGTATTTGATGAAATTCTTTGGTAATTTATTGCTTAGCGAAAACAACGAATTAAAAAACAGACATTTGCGAATAGACACAAGCACAAATATTGAAGACAATCAAAGTGAACAATTAACAGTAAATGAAGGTGGTCAGGAAATCGACTTAGGTGGACAGAAAAGGTGGTCAGAAAAGGCAATCAAATTACTCGATCTAATAAATGGAAATCCCACAATTACCCGAAAAGAACTATCAGATGCATTGGGAATCAACCCTTCGGCGGTACAAAAACATATAAGCAAGCTGAAAAACGAAGGTATCATTTTTCGTGAAGGTTCTGATAAGAAAGGAAGTTGGAAAGTAAAAATCTAATATTTAGCAGCTTAGCTGTGACATCTATTTTTATTTCGCCTAACTATAACAAACTCGCCCTATATCCTTCACTGCATACAGGATGACAAATGTGCCTTTGTGGAGTAAATTTATTCCGTTTTTTCATTAACAAATAAGGCATAATGTGAATTGTTTTTTGTAGTTTTGTGGGGTTGAAAAAAAAGAAACACAAATTCTTAAAAAACCTATTACGAATACTTTATGTTGTTTGAGAAAGACACAAATACCGAAACCAAAGTTATTGCTCAAATATTCAATAATACGGTAGCAACCTACAAGTATTACTGGTTTGTTTCAATACTCGATATTGTTGTAAAGGAGCAACGTCGTCAACTTTCTTTCTGGGAAATAATTGTCGGGATGGTTGCCGAAGCATGGTATCCGATTCATTATTTCCGACTGTCATTTGGAAAATCCGACTCACTGTACGAACAAATTATTGAGATACAAAAAGAACTCAATATTCCCATTGATGCCAAAAAGAGCCATATCAAAAGTCAAATAAACAAAAATATTGACTCCCCAAAAATTAAAAGTCTTTTACGGGTTTTTGCATTGAATGTACCCTATCGCTTTTTGTCGCCTTGGATAAAATACACTACTGACTCTGAAGTTATTAATCAATCA
>JAGNPC010000329.1 GCA_017989795.1 Paludibacter sp.
GCAAATTTTTCGTAGGTGATTGGTACAAGCTGGTGCCATTTCAATTTGTACAGCGCGGTTTTGAGGATCCACGTAGTCGAACTGTTTCTCACCACTTTTGCGCGGGTCTGTTTCCACTTCGGCATATAAATATTCGTTGATATGGAAAAGCTCCGCCTTGCGCGACACCTTTAAACGAAGATCGTACAAACCCGCAAACTGATAGTTTTCGGTCATTTTATCGGCAGTTTTGCGTAAGCGTTTGGCATTGTAAAATAGCACTGAGCCAAAGTTGAAATCGTCGCGCAATGAACCTTCCTGGTAGTCGATAACCGGATGGTTTGAACGCACATCCCCTACCACTTGATAATGGTCGGCATACACCATGCCCGCTTCGGTGTCGGTAGCAATGCGCGCAAAACGCTCCAAAGCATATTGCCCCAGTTCGAGCATGGTATCTTTGGTGTAAATAAGCGAGTATGTAGCATCCGATTTTTCAGCAATCTGACGCACGGTAGCTGTGCTTTGCATGGAGTCGATAACCATCATTTCGCAACCCTCAACTGCAGTAGCAGCGGCATCTTTCGAAAGTAAAAAGATTTGATTTACAAGTTTTGAAGCTTGAAGCGTTTGAACAGTAGTTAGCGTTTCGGCACTATTGTTATAAGGTAAAAAGCAATTTATTTGTTTCATAGAGTATAAATTGTATGATAATGAATTTTAATGACTGTATATTTAAACCGACCCTTGCTAAGTTCAATTTAATTCCGTTATTTTGCGCTGTAAAAATACTAAAAATAAATCAAAAAGAGCCTTTATAGCCAACCCAAAAAGGACATTCGCTATGCCACAAAAAACACGTATCACTGAACAAAGCTCATTGCACGCTGATTTAGACAAAAAATCGGTGATGGAGCTATTGCTCGAAATGAACGAAGAAGACCAAAAAGTGCCGCTTGCAGTAGCTCAAGTGTTACCGCAAATAGAAGAACTTGTAACCAAAATTGTGGAACGTATGAAACGTGGCGGTCGCGTTTTTTACATGGGTGCAGGCACAAGCGGCCGATTAGGCGTATTAGATGCTTCCGAAATTCCACCCACTTTTGGGGTCCCATCACATCATTTCAATGGTATGATTGCAGGTGGTGATACGGCATTACGAAATGCGGTAGAAAATGCGGAAGATGACATGGAAAAAGGCTGGCAAGAACTTCAAAACAAGAACATTACTACCAATGATATCGTGATTGGTATAGCTGCATCGGGCACTACGCCCTATGTGATCGGTGCTTTACGCAACGCACGTGCCAATGGCTTGTTAACAGCTTCCATCAGTTGCAATCCCAACTCACCTATAGCGCACGAAGCCGAAATCAATATTGAAATCATCGTTGGCCCCGAATTTGTCACCGGCAGCACACGTCTCAAATCCGGAACGGCACAAAAACTCGTCCTGAACATGATCAGCACCATCACCATGATACAACTCGGTCGCGTGAAAGGCAATAAAATGGTCAACATGCAACTCACCAACGCCAAACTCATCGACCGCGGCACTCGCATGCTTGTTGAGGAGCTGGGTTTGAGTTATGATGCCGCAAAAAACATGCTGTTGCTCTATGGATCGGTAAAAAAGGCCATCGAAGCATTTAATAAAAACATGCAGTAACCCCATAAATCACCTTGTTCCATGCATGTATACGGGCATGGTAGCATTCCACAATATTTTCGAATATTTCGGGAGGGAAAAGGTGAGGCATAGTGTTAAAATTATTATGTATAAAATTCTTTATTTCATTTCAGTTGCCAGTTTGCCCAACTTAAAACCTTCGATAAAGTCCGACTTTGTTTGTTCCCAATTGTATAATGACTCGAAAATAAAAAATGTAAGCATTCCCAAAAGGAATATCATTACATCGTGTTTGGTTATTTGTTTCATAAGTCACGGAATTAATGTTATAAGAATTGCTTTTAATATTCTAGGCATATTTGCACATAACCAGACAGTTAGCCAAGCAAAAGTTATTGCAACAATTAGTTTTACAAGCCAATTACAATTGTTGATTTTTAAATATTTGTTATATATTTTCTCAATTATCATATATCAACATAAGTATGCTAGAGTACAATATTTGCACTCTCGTAATTAAGATTATAAAATTAATAATTCAAAACACATATACAAATAACGCAGTTGCTATACCTACAATTAATCCTATTAACAAGCCTTCAAAAAACATTTTTTAAATTACAGGTTGTATATTTATGATTATCAATTATTTATTCATCCAACACCTCTAGTGTCTCATTAAAAATTTGGACACTAGTGTTTTTTCTTGTAATATAAAAAAAGCATCAAAATGAATAGTAGGATAATAATAGGAGGTAAAATGTCAGTTGTATTTTCCATCCCATGCAAACTCCTTGCTTGATTAATTTCATATGAATTATTAACTATCCGATATCCAAACTGATATAGATAATAAATTGACAAAAGAATATTAATTAAACAAATTAGCTTGAAAGAAAATGAATAAAATTTCATATTTTCGAATGTATAATAAATTAATTAGTTTTTTATCTATACACAAAATACTTTTTACACTGGGTAATTGTATTTTGTGTATATTTAAAGTTAAATACTCAATATTATTGTTGTTTCCGTGCGAGTGATTTATCAACCATATTGTATCCAAACTCGTATAGATAAGCTAAACCCGCTACAGCTCCAACAACACCAGCTGCAACAATCCAAAAACCTCCGTTTATTTCAGTGATTTCGTTATTAGACAAATCAGTCAATACGACCTGACTGTCATGTGGAATTAATACTTGTTCTTTCATTTTCAATTTTTTAAAAGTAAACATAATTATTTCTCTTGATCTAATCTTGCTTTCATTCCTAAAGCAATAGCGCAACAGCAGACCTCAAATGCCCAAATGCCACCTAAAACAGCAAGAGGCAAAATTCCGCCATTTGAATTTCTCATTTCTTCCGCATTCATTTCCTGAACACCCAAACCATTTAAATCTAAGTTTTTCATTTTCTTAAAAATTTTATTTTAAAATATTTTTTGCCACAACTTTAAAGCCTGTGAGCTGACTCTTTGTACTCGGCCAAATACGGGTACAAAGG
>JAGNPC010000056.1 GCA_017989795.1 Paludibacter sp.
TTTATGACTTGATTGGTAGAGTTGTTGATAGTTTACCACAGCTGCGAGTTGATTATATCTCGAAGGGTAATTTTAAAACCCGAAACTTATATGCTTCATCTCCAATTAATATTCGCCCTGATTATATTTCGCCCGAGGCATTTAATATTTTATTTAAAATAAAAGTACACAGCAATGGTGCGTTTACAATAACGGTAGATGAAAATAAACAATATGAAGATTTTAAAGTGGAGGGTCGTTTAGGTGTACCTGTTTCAAATAATCTTTTTTTTATTACAATAAATAATTCAAATAGCTTTTATGCAAACAATGAGCTTTATTTCCAGTTTCGCTCGCGCGAATCGTTAATTGGTGATTTTGCTGGTAGACTGGCTTTTAATTATGTGCGTGATGGTTCGTCGGTTCTTGAAATTTCATTGGTAGGCGAAACCCCCGAACGTGATATTGATTACATAAATAAGCATTCAGAGATTTTTTTGATGCAAAATCTTGAACGAAAAAATGATGCAGCTAATAAAACCATTCGTTTTATTGATGAACAATTGGATGCTGTTTCAAAATCACTTTCAACGTCGCAGGGCGAGATGACTGATTTTAGACAACGGAATCAGATTGTGAATGTGGAGTCGCACGCTGGTGAATTGATGGGTAAATCTGCTGCTTATGATGCTCAAATTCAAGCGCTTAATTTGAAGGAAACCTATCTTAATTATTTGACAAATTATCTAAAAACCAACTTGGAAGATGGCTCTGTGGTGGCACCTTCAAGTTTGGGTTTAAATGAGCCTATGTTAATGGGTTTAGTCGGGCAGATTAATGATCTGAATCTCCGTAGGAGTAGTTTGAGCGAAAAAAATATGTATTATTCGAAGTTTACGAGTGATATTGCAAATGTTAAGTTGGCTATCAATGAGGTGGTTAAAAACATGAGAGCTTCGCTCGAAATTGAAAAAAAAGATGTAAATGCTAAAAATGATAAGGTTGATAAGCAGATAGAGCTTTTGCCTGGTAAAGAAATTGAAATGATTTCGATTGAGCGAAAGTATAAAATGGACGATAACTATTACACTTTCTTTTTGCAGAAACGTGCTGAATCGGAAATCCTAAAATCGTCAAATACTCCTGATAATAATATCCTTGATAAAGCGCGTATTATTACAGTGACAAATGGTGGTACTACATCTAAAACTACAATGTTGTATTTGCTGATTGGGTTATTAATTCCCGCTGCATTTGTAGTACTCAAAGAGTTTTTGAATGCAACGGTTCGTACGCCAAAAGATATTGAGAAAAACTCGAACTTTTATCTTATTGGGTCAATAAGACATACAAATTCATCTGACCCATTGATGACAATAAATAACCCGAGATCTGTATTCACAGAAATGTTTCGGGTTATACGTACACGTGTAGAGTTTATAGTTCAGCGAAAGAAAAATATTATGTTGATGGTAACTTCATCTGAATCTGGCGATGGAAAGACCTATTTTTCTATCAATTTAGCTGGTGTTTATGCCATGGCAAGCAAGCGAGTGTTGCTTGTGGATCTTGATATTCGCAAGCCAAGTATTCATGGTCGATTTAACATCAAACCCTCGTATGGTATTACTAATTATTTGGTTGGACAAGCAACGCTCGACGATGTAATAATGCATATACCAGAACTCGAATACGACTTTTTGCCGGGTGGAACAGTTCCTCCAAATGCAGGTGAATTAATACGTTCCGAAAAGCTTATTGAGATGTTTGCCGAACTGCGTACACGTTACGACTTTATTATTGTAGATACAAGTCCTATTGGAATTGTGGCTGATGCTTATGCGGTAGCACATTTGTCGGATATTAACTTGTTTGTTGTGCGAAGTGGAAAAACGAGTAAATCGCATTTTGCTAAAATTGCAAAACAAATTAAGAGCGATAGAGTTGTTGCTTATTGTGTGCTGAATGATGTGTTAAATGAAGAAGGGCGCTATTCAAGATATTATTCAAAAAAATATGGTTATGGCTACGGTTACGGTTATGGAAATAGTAATGACTATGGTTATGGATACGGTTATGGTAGTTCCAAACGTAAACGTGAGGCGTCAGAAAAGTACTTTCAGTATTATCAGGATGATAAAGAATTGTAAACAGATAGAATTAATTTATATATACTAAATAAAATTTATATGGGAAAAGTTGCGTTAATTACAGGTATAACTGGACAGGATGGTGCTTATCTTGCAGAGTTATTATTGAAAAAAGGATATGTAGTACATGGTATAAAACGTCGTTCGTCAATGTTTAATACGGAGCGTATTGATCATCTTTATCAAGATCCACACGTGGATAATCGAAATCTTATTTTACATTATGGCGATATGACTGATTCGATGAACTTGACTCGTATTGTTCAAGAAACTCAGCCCGACGAAATTTATAATCTAGCCGCGATGAGTCATGTAAAGGTAAGTTTTGATACGCCTGAATATACTGCTAATGCCGATGGTATTGGTACACTTCGTATTTTAGAGGCTGTTCGTTTGTTAGGGCTAACTGAAAAAACACGTATTTATCAGGCTTCTACATCAGAGCTTTATGGATTAGTGCAGGAAATACCGCAAAAGGAAACTACACCATTTTACCCGCGCTCACCTTATGCGGTTGCTAAAATGTATGCCTATTGGATTACTGTAAATTATCGCGAAGCGTATAACATGCATGCTAGTAATGGTATATTGTTTAACCATGAATCACCATTACGTGGTGAAACTTTTGTAACTCGTAAAATTACACGTGCTGCTGCTCGAATCGCTATGGGCATGCAGGAGAAATTATTTCTAGGCAATTTATCATCGCAACGCGACTGGGGACATGCTAAAGATTATGTTCGTGCTATGTATTTAATTTTACAACAGGATGAACCTAGCGACTATGTAATTGCTACTGGTATTACTACCGAGGTGCGTGAATTTGTACGTATGGCTTTTGCTGAAATTGGTGTTAATGTTGAATTTAAAGGCGAAGGTGTTGATGAAAAAGGATTTATTGGTGCTATTGATAAGGAGCTTTTCATAGCTACAGTTGGAGCTGAGTTTCTTGAAAGTATTGAGAAAATAACCGAGCCAATTGTTGAAGTTGATGCAGCCTATTTTAGACCAACAGAGGTTGAACTTCTAATTGGCGATGCTACTAAATCGCGCACTAAATTAGATTGGGTTCCTGAATATGATTTGCCAGCTTTAGTGAAGGATATGATGATTTCGGATGTGAAATTGATGAAGAAGGAAACGTATTTGAAAGAAGGAGGTTTTAGAATTTTAAATAACTTTGAATAAATAAGCGTAATGGAGCTAAATGCTAAAATATTTATTGCAGGACACAATGGAATGGTGGGTTCGGCAATTAAACGAAATTTGGAAGCAAAGGGATATACGAACTTTGTGGTCCGTAATTCGAAAGAGCTAAACTTGATTGATCCTGTTGCTGTAGCTGGTTTTTTCGAGATCGAAAAGCCTGATTATGTAATTTTAGCAGCCGCCAAAGTTGGTGGAATTGTTGCCAATAATACATATAGAGCTCAGTTTATTTACGAAAATTTGATGATACAGAATAATGTAATTCATCAAAGTTATTTACACGGCGTAAAAAAACTATTGTTTTTAGGTTCATCATGTATCTATCCGCGAAATGCAGCCCAGCCCATGGGCGAAGATGCGTTACTCACTGGTGTTTTGGAATCAACAAATGAACCTTATGCTATAGCTAAGATTGCGGGAATTAAAATGTGTGAGGCTTACCATGTACAGTATGGTTGTAATTTTATATCAATTATGCCTACCAACTTGTATGGTCAAAACGACAACTACGATTTAGAAAAATCGCACGTGTTGCCAGCATTAATTCGTAAAATGGTACTTGGTAAGTTTTTAATGAATGGTGATTTTGATGCAATTCGTACAGATTTATCGAAACGTCCAGTAGAGGGTGTTGATGGCACTGCTACTTTGGATGAAATAATGGCTATCTTATTAAAATACGGTATATCAATTTCAAATGAGACTGTATCTATAACCTTGTGGGGCACTGGTTCGCCTATGCGTGAGTTTCTTCATGTCGACGATATGGCAGATGCTAGTGTTTATTTAATGCTTAACTATGATGCTCCATCCGAATTGCCCTCGCATGTGAATGCGGGTTGTGGTGAGGATTTGGCAATTAAAGAGTTGGCTGAAATAGTTCGTATTACGGTTGGATACGAGGGCGTTGTTAATTGGGACACAACGAAGCCTGATGGAACACCCCGCAAATTACTCGATGTAAGCAAGCTAAACAACTTAGGCTGGAAACCTTCGATAAGTATTGAAATGGGAATTCAGGGAGTTGTCTCTGATTATCTAAAATAAAAAAAAGAGAGCAAATTGCTCTCTTTTTTTTTGATCCGTCCCGTTCACTTTATTATTTAGCTTGCGATTCAGCTTCGTTAATCATTTTTTCGCTTGCATACATATATACCTCAACTCTACGGTTAGCTGCTTTTCCGCTAGCAGTAGCGTTGTCGCCAACTGGTTCCGAAAAGTTTTTGCCTACCACTTCTTTTAATTGTGTAGCACTTACACTTTGTGATAATAAATAATCAGCTACTGACTGAGCACGATTCTGAGAAAGTTTTTGATTTAAATCTACAGAACCAACATTGTCGGTGTGACCCATAATAGTTACATCCATCGTAGGGTTGGTAACTAGTATTTTAGCGAATTTTGTTAAAGCATCTTGCGAAGCAGCATTCAAAGCACTTTTACCTGTAGCAAACAAAATACCCGAATCGAAAGTTACTTTAATTGCCTTTAGGTTGTTTGCATCACGTATACTATCTACTTTTGCACCTTCGATAGCCGCAGCAGCCGCAGCCGCTTTGTCCATTTTTTTTCCAATAATAATACCAGTAGTTGTACCTACAGCAGCGCCAATACCTGCACCAATGGCAGCACCTTTGCCTTTACCTATAAGTGCACCAATGCCAGCACCAATTACAGCGCCACCGCCGCCACCCAGCAAGCCCCCTTTAGTCGTTTTACTCATGGTGCTACACCCCATAAACACAATAGCTACAGTTAAAAAAAGAGCAATAAATTTTGTTGTTTTCATTTTGTAAAATATTAATGATTTGATTATTTGATATTAATCTGTTATATTTAGAGTATATGTTTAACAATAATAATCAAAAAAAGTTAGTATACTACCTGTTTATCTATGTTAAATTATGATTTCAAAGCGTATTTTCAATCAAACTTAAGCTTAAATTATGGAAAAAGGATATTCAACGTACATTTAATAGTTCAGGATCGAGCCAATTTACTTTGCTGTTTGCTGCATTTTTTTTACCTTTGCAGCTTTATAAAAAACTACTAATCAAGAACAAAATATGTTTGAATCGTTAAGTGAAAGACTAGAGAGATCGTTTAAAATCTTAAAAGGTGAAGGGAAAATCACCGAAATCAATGTAGCAGAAACACTTAAAGACGTTCGTAAGGCACTTTTGGATGCCGATGTGAACTACAAAATTGCCAAAAACTTTACAGATACAGTGAAAGTTAAGGCTTTGGGGCAAGATGTGTTGACATCGCTCAAACCTAGTCAGCTTTTAGTGAAGATTGTACATGATGAGTTAGCCGAGTTGATGGGTGGACAAAGTGTGGATATCAACATGAAGGGTAATCCGACTGTAATCTTGATGTCGGGTTTACAGGGTTCGGGTAAAACTACATTTTCGGGTAAATTAGCTAATTTATTGAAAAATAAACGTGGCAAAAATCCGCTTTTAGTTGCTTGTGATGTGTATCGTCCTGCTGCTATTGAGCAGTTAAAAGTGCTAGGTGCTCAGCTCGAAGTAGCAGTGTACTCCGACTTAGAAAGCAAAAATCCTGTTGCTATTGCTGAAGCAGCAATTAAATATGCCAAATTACACAACCATGATGTTGTGATTGTTGATACCGCAGGGCGTTTGGCTGTTGACGAGATGATGATGAACGAAATTGCGGCTATCAAAAAAGCACTTCAGCCGCATGAGATTTTGTTTGTTGTGGATTCGATGACAGGGCAAGATGCTGTGAATACAGCGAAAGAATTTAATGATCGCCTTGATTTTGATGGGGTTATACTTACCAAACTTGATGGTGATACGCGCGGTGGTGCTGCGTTATCTATTCGTTCGGTAGTGAACAAACCCATTAAGTTTGTTGGTACAGGCGAAAAAATGGATGCGCTAGATGTGTTTTATCCTGAACGTATGGCCGACCGTATTTTGGGTATGGGTGATATTGTGTCGCTTGTAGAGCGTGCTCAGGAGCAATACGATGAAGATGAAGCAAGACGTTTGAGTAAAAAAATCGCCAAAAATCAATTCGATTTCAATGATTTCTTGTCGCAAATAGCCCAAATTAAAAAAATGGGTAATATAAAAGATTTAGCAGCCATGATTCCAGGTATGGGCAAGGCATTGAAAGATGTGGATATTGATGATAATGCATTTAAAGGAATTGAGGCTATTATACATTCGATGACTGCTAAAGAGCGTGAGAATCCAAGCTTACTTAATGGCAGCCGCAAAAACCGTATTGCACGCGGTAGTGGTACTAGCATTGTGGAGGTTAACAGATTATTGAAACAATTTGAGCAAACCAGCAAAATGATGCGCATGGCCACTATGCAAAATGGCAAACTTAAAATGGGTAAAAAACGTTAAAAACGAACCCTTAAATCCCCAAAGAAGGACTTATAGTACAAAAATTATGAGCAATAACACAAAAGAAAATGCTGACCAAAAGACCCCCATGGGGGATATAGGTGGCTTTAAAATAATAGACGGTAAAGCCATCTCGGAACAAGTAAAAGCTGAAATCGCAGAAGAGGTAAAGTCAATAATCGCTAGCGGTAAACGTGCTCCACACTTAGCTGTAATTATCGTAGGGCACGATGGTGGTAGCGAAACATACGTGGCACACAAAGTGAAATCGTGTGAGCAAGTGGGTTTTAAATCGACCAAAATAACCTTCGAAGCTGATGTTACCGAAGCCGAATTGTTGGCGAAAATTGATGAGCTAAATAAGGACATTGAACTTGATGGTTTCATTGTACAATTACCACTACCAAAGCATATTTCGGAGCAAAAAGTAATAGAGGCTATCGACTATCGTAAAGATGTAGATGGTTTCCATCCTGTAAATGTTGGTCGTATGTCCATTGGTTTACCTTGCTACGTATCGGCTACACCAAGTGGTATTATCGAATTATTAAAACGTTATGAGATTCCAACTGCTGGAAAAAAATGCGTAGTGATTGGTCGTAGTAATATTGTTGGAAAACCAGTAGCTTCATTAATGATGCAAAAAGGTTATCCAGGCGATGCAACGGTAACGGTTTGTCACAGCCGAACTGCTAACTTAAAAGAAACATGCTTGGAAGCGGATATTATAATCGCAGCATTAGGTCAGCCTGAGTTCTTGACAGCCGACATGGTAAAGCCAGGTGCTACTATTATTGACGTTGGTACAACACGTGTACCTTCAACCGAAACGAAAAGTGGTTTCAGATTAAGTGGCGACGTAAAGTTTGATGAAGTAGCCCCTAAATGTGCCTATATTACACCCGTGCCAGGTGGAGTAGGGCCAATGACCATTGTATCGTTACTCAAAAATACCTTACTAGCGGCAAAAGGTGAAATCTATTAATTTACAATTCTTTCATTTACCATTTACTATTTAAAACCATCAAAAGCAAAATGGAAAATAGTAAATGGATAAATAGTAAATGACAAAATGGCTTTATTTTACGTTCCCAACTTGTCAATAGCATGCATTCTTCCAGAGGAAGAGTCGATGCATGCTATAAAAGTACTTCGCCTCAAAACAGGCGACAGTATTCAGATTGTGGATGGGAAAGGCGGGTTTTTCAACGCACAAATCACGTCACCTCACCATAAACATTGTGCATTCGAAATAACCGAAACCTTAGTTGATGCATCTAAACGAGATTATAGTTTACACATTGCGATAGCACCAACCAAAAATATTGATCGGATTGAATGGTTTATAGAGAAAGCTACTGAAATAGGTATTGATCAAATAACACCCTTGTTTTGTCGTAATTCTGAGCGAAAAGTGGTAAAGGAAGAGCGGCTTGAAAAGATTATTGTTGCGGCAGCTAAGCAATCACTTAAAGCAAAGTTTCCAATTCTAAATCCAGCTTGTACATTTAACGACTTTATTAAAAGTTATACGGCGGAACAGCTGTTTATCGCACATTGCTACGATGATAAAAAAACGCATTTAAAGTCGGAGCTTGAGAGAGGTAAATCAATATTGATCCTTATTGGTCCTGAGGGCGATTTTAGTCCTGATGAAGTGAGTTTAGCGCTGAAATATGGTTATCAGCCAGTTTCGTTGGGCGATAGCCGTTTGCGAACCGAAACGGCTGGTGTTGTGGCTTGCTGTACGGTAGCAGTTATGCTTTAAATGGAGCGCAGTAGTTAATTTTACAGTAATATACAAGGAATAAACACCGAAGCAAAGCCAAGCGAAAACCCAGCAAGTGTTTGTCCTGGTGTGTGTGCTTTTAGCTCAATGCGTGAGTAGGCTACAAGTGCTGAAATAGCCAGTATGGATATTAAAAACCAATAAGGATTGTAGGCTAATCGATAACAAACGCCAAAAACTCCTCCCGCTAAACCACCTATACCCGATAGGTGTGCTGATATTTTCCATTTAAAATTGATAAATGTTATAAGTAGGATTGAAAGCGTGGTTCCTATGCCTACAGCCACTATAAATAGGGGTAGTTTTAGTACGCGAAGTAAAAAAAGAGTCCAGAATGCGTATGAAAGAAACGAAAAAAGATAAGGCATTGTGCGCTGTTCCCGTTTTGAAATAAACAAGTCACTAACATCACCCTTTTTTAATAGCAATAAAATTGGAACGGCAGGCATCAAGCCTGTAAATATAAAAGTACCAACTACGGCTATGACTCTCCATAAAAGAGGAATGGCGTTAAATATGTCGAGGTTAATAAGCATGATCATGCCGATAGTTGGCATAAACAGAGGTTGAAAAACCAACGATATTATGTTGTGGAATTTTTTCATTAATCTTAAATTTCTTTTCGTAGGCGGGCTACTGGTATATTTAGCTGTTCACGATATTTGGCTACTGTACGTCGAGCAATTAGGTATCCTTTTTCTTTGAGTACATCAGCTAGTGCATCGTCATTTAATGGTTTTTTCTTATCTTCACTCTCAATACAATCCGAAAGAATCTTTTTTATTTCTCGAGTTGAAACCTCTTCGCCAGAGTCATTTGTCATGGATTCGGAAAAGAAGTATTTGACTGGATATACCCCAAACTCGGTTTGTATGTACTTACT
>JAGNPC010000330.1 GCA_017989795.1 Paludibacter sp.
AAAAATAATTTAAAAAAATAATTATATTTATCTTATAAAAATATTAATTAATTATTTTTAAATAAACATAAAAAATGTATACGGGTGGTGGGGGTATTTCAATTCATTTACATATATTTGCGAAGTTGTTATTTCTACTATATTTCAATAGTAAAAAAATAAAATTTGTGGCGTTTGTTAGAAAGAAATAAAATAAACAAATTAAACATGAAAACACAAAAACTATTCCTTATCTTTGCTACTGTGGTAGTGACACTTACTGGGTGCGAAAGCGATAAAAACAATCCTATACAACAGGAAAAACCGCTTTCATTTACAGAAATGAAAACGAAGTACGTTGACAGGTTGCTGACGTATGAATTTTCTAAACAAGAGACAGCAGAAATACAGAAAATAGCTCGGAGCAATAAAAAATCAACGCTCGATTTAAAATCGATGAGCCTTGACGAGAAGTGTGATATTATAACTCAACTCAATGAACTAAAAAATGCTCCTAAGCCAAGTTATGTGATTGGCGAACAAGAAAGTACTCCAGAAGATGAGGCTTTTTATATTGCTCAATACAATGCTTTGTTGGCCGAAATCAATGAGCACCCCTTGGTTGTTGCCGAATTAGAAAAAAACGAAGTGAAATCAGAACCATCCAGTATGACTTATAGCATAGGCGAACAGGTCTATAGCAAGTTCGATATTTTACAACAAGCCGAACATGTGACTACTACAGATGGACCACAACGTTTAGCCAGATATACCTTATTGAGCAAATGGCCTAAAGCCCCAAACACGATAGATTACCGTTTTGGTAAAAGTGTGTCGGATGCCACAAAAAATGGGTTACGTGGTGCTATGAATGAGTGGGAAGCAGCTGCCAATAACCGCATTAAATACCGAGAAATTCGTAATTCAGGCTGGAATCAATTTGTTTGGGGGCTTGGTGTTTATTGGCATATATGGATACACGAATCTGAAAATATAATTGGAGCAGGAGAATCCACTAATAGTTATGTACCGTGGTCAACACTTACAATTAAAGCAAGTGCGGCAGATAATCGGACGTATAGACACGAATTAGGCCATAGTTTAGGTTTGATACACGAACACCAACGCCCTGATCGTGACGATTATGTCGTTGTTATTAAAGATAATATAAAGCCTGCTGAAAATTTGCGTTTGATAAATATTTAAAAACATCGTGTGAAACTTATGGTGAGTTTGATTTTAAGTCTATTATGTTATATAATTCTTATAGTTTTTGTATAAATAATAAAAAACCCACTCTTACGAGAAAAGATGGAACAACTTGGGGGTACAACTGGTATTTGTCGACATTAGATAAAGAAAAAATAAAAGAAATTTACAATTAAATTGAAAAAACTATGAAACCAATAGTATTAGCCATCTGCTTAATGGCTTTAGTGGGGTGTATTCACAGAGATCCTCTTGGAGTAGGTTACTTGATTGTAGATAACCAAACTAATGAACAAATTTCTGTCAGTTACAAACTGGTTTATTATGATGCAGATACCGTTACTGTGTGTGTGCTGCCTCAAACTAAAGATACCATATATAGTGAAGTTGGTATTGGAGGATGTTTTACGCTTGGGCAACTTAAAGTATTCGAAATTGCTACCTGTGATAATCCTACCCATGTGCTGTATAAACAAGAGCCTATTAATGAGTTGGAGTGGATAGTAGAGGAACAAAGCACTAAAGATGGATTTTATTCTTATTCGAGTAATACATTTGTAGTTACCGATACATTGCTAAATCATTAGTTTTTGTAGGTTTATTTTGTTTGGTATAAAAGATTTTCACAAATAAAGAAAAAAATACATCTTCAACTCTTACAGCAACGATTCCTGCATCAGATGAAGAAATTGTTTTTGCAGATAGCTGGATTGATTATGACGATGTAGGAGCGGGTAAAATTTACACATGGGGGCTTATTACGTTCGAGATTCAATGTAAATAAACAATAAAATAATAATAGTATGATTTGCAAAAAATCGATTTTATTAACAATCATGTTGTTCTATTCTATTTTTACTATAGGTCAAAAACAACAACTTATAGGTATCGGTGTTATAGGCGAAATGAATAATAATGAAAAAAATACCCATACAGGGTATGCCCTCTCTTACGAAAACCAACTAAGCAAAAATCACGGATTTGAAATTGGATATAACAAACGATCGGTAAGTTATTATTATACATTACCTGTTGGTGGAAACTATTACCCAGTAAGGGTTAAGTACAATTTTGTCTCATTGCCGCTTTTATATAAATTTTATAATAAGATCGTTAATGTTTCCACGGGTGTCAATGCCGATTTTTTAATGGGTTGGAAAGATGTTACTAAAAACAGTACAACCGAAATTAAATCTACAAGTCTAAATCCAAATGTATATGTTGGTTGGTATGTAAAAGTTGGTAAACCAATCTCACTAACTCCAAAATTATTGATTGAACCAGAAATACATTTCAACACACTATTTGGTTCTTCTTTTTCTTGTTATTATGGAGCGGCTTTAAAATTAAAATACAGGTTATGAAAGTTAAATATAAGTTGCCTACAATATTAATTGTCATAGGTATTATGATGTGTATAATCGGTGCATTTTTAAAGATCATAAAAATAGATGGGATGTCTATTGTGCTTATGATTGCAATGATTATTGAATTTCTTGGTATAGTTTTGTTGCTATTACGCAGATTTAAATAATTAGTCCTTTATCAGGCTAAATTAACAAACAAAAAAACCTCGTCGAGTATAAAAAATCGCTCGACGAGGTTTTGGCACTTATAGGTAAACTAAACAGTCTTTCCTGAAAGCTTACAACAAAACTAACACACAGCAAAGTTTATTTACCGTAAATATCATTGAGCACGGACGCTAAATGATTGGCTCCGCGGACTAAACTTTCATCAAGCACGCTCTTAAATTCGTAGATATAATTATACGATTTTACCGTTTTATCGGTGGCAGCATATACGCGTTCAGTAACTTGATAAGTGCCCCATGCCCAATCTAAAATCATGTTTTTGTCAAACAATAATGGTTTAGCCTCATGTGTACGATGCAAATAATCGGCATATTCGGTATAACTCA
>JAGNPC010000331.1 GCA_017989795.1 Paludibacter sp.
CCAAGAACAGCAGCTCCGAGGTTGTTTTTAAATACCAGTTTCGCTTTTTCGGCTAGCTGATCGCCATAAGGCAAAATACGAGTGCTGAAGTTTTCGCTCCAAGCTCCAAAGGTTGCAATCACAAAGTCGTATAGACCACCAATAAGACCTGCAAGGATAAGTGGTTTGGCTTGATCACCGCCTTTTTCGCCAGAAACGAGTACTTGCGTTGTAGCAGTTGCTTCAGGGAAAGGATATTTGCCGTGCATGTCCGAAACGAAATATTTACGAAACGGAATCATAAACAAAATACCCAAAATACCACCCAACAAAGAGCTTAAAAATACCTGCATAAAACTTACGGTGATAGCAGGATATTTAGCTTGCAAAATATATAAAGCGGGTAGCGTAAAAATGGCTCCCGCCACAACCACGCCCGAACTGGCACCTATGGATTGAATAATCACATTCTCGCCGAGTGCACCTTTGCGTTTTGAGGCGGTGGATAAACCCACGGCAATAATTGCAATTGGAATTGCAGCTTCAAACACTTGTCCGATTTTTAGACCAAGATAAGCGGCAGCTGCCGAAAATAAGATGGCCATCAAAATACCTAAGCTTACCGAGCGGAAGTTCGTTTCGGGGTAAACTTTATCGGCCGACAGAAGTGGCTTATACACTTCACCTTCACGTAACTCACGTGAAGCGTTTTCGGGTAATCCTGTTATTTTTTCTTCTTGCATAAATATTACTGTTGTTGTTTATAATCTTTATCTAACATAACTGTTTGCGTAGGATAGGCAAAGCTCAATCCAGCAGCTTTAAACTTGCGTAAAATCTCAAAATTGACATCCGAGGGTACTTCCATTACATCGCCTGATTTTTTAACCCAATAGATGAATTTAATATCGAGCGAGTAGGGGCCAAAGTCAGAAAACACAGCGACTAATTCTTTTGTATCAACTTGCTTATTGATTTTTGGCATGTTTTTAAGTATGGAGATTGCTTCCTCCATTTTTTCGGACGAAGTATCATACGTTAAACCAATGCGCATCAGTACGCGGCGCATGGTTTCGTTGCTCACATTTTCGATAGATGCTTCTACTATTTTGTAGTTTGGGATGGTTACCAAGCGTTTTTCCAAGGTGCGCAAGCGGGTGCTTCGTATACCAATATCTTCAATCATTCCATCAAAACCATCTACTTTAATACGGTCGCCAATGCGAAATGGACGGTCGGTGAAGATGGTGATACCTCCAAAAATATTTTTGATAGTGTCCTGTGCGGCCAGTGCAAAGGCCAAACCACCAATACCAAGACCAGCAATAAGAGCACCAACATCAACCCCCACATTGCGCAAAGCCATCATAATACCGATAGCCCAAATTATTCCCAATACACCACGGCGGATAATAGGGACAAGGGTATTGTCGAGGTATTTGGTACTGTTATCTTCGGCTTTGGGTACTAGATATTCTTCTATAACTGCATTTACAAAACGTACAATAAACCACGTTACATTCAGTACAATTAAAAATTGGTACGAGTTGCTAAAAAACTGATCAACACGTACGCTTAAATTGAGTCGGTTGCTAGCAATCCAAATGGCCAACAACATAACACCTAGTAAAACAGGAGCTTGAAGCATTTTAAATAGAATGTCGTCCATTCTATTATTGGTTTTTTCGGTTAGTTTGGTAAGCACATGTTTATTGAATAAAACAATGATTTTATTTAATATAACAGCTCCTATAATTATGGCTAGCGAAATAAGCCATTCTTTCAGTGTGTTTCCGTAATAAATCTGTGAGAACATATTTTTTTGAGTGTTTAATGATTAGTGTTTAGTGATTAGTGATTAGTGATTAGTGTTTAGTTTAGCTGTTTAGTTTAAAAGCAATAGCATCGCTAGGCATTCGCCAGTCGCCACGTGGCGATAGATTGATGGAGCCTACTTTAGGCCCATCGGGCATGCAGGAGCGTTTAAATTGCTGTTGGAAAAAACGATGAACAAACACTTTGAGCCATTTTTCAATAATTTCTGCATCGTAGCTATCCTTAAAGCTCGTTTTAGCTAAGAAAAGAATTTTGCGTGGCGAAAATCCAAAGCGTACAAAGTAATACAAAAAGAAATCATGCAGTTCGTAGGGACCAACAAGATTTTCTGTTTTTTGTGCAATGTCGCCATTCTCGTCGGCTGGAAGTAGCTCGGGGCTGACAGGCGTATCCAGTATATCTTGTAATATCAATTCAGAAGCAGCATCTAATTGGTGTGATGCCCAGTTCACCAGGTAGCGAACTAATGTTTTAGGAACACCGCTGTTCACGGCATACATCGACATGTGGTCGCCATTGTAGGTTGCCCAGCCTAAAGCCAGCTCCGAGAGATCGCCAGTGCCTATAACCAAACCGTTATGTTTGTTGGCATAGTTCATTAATATTTGGGTGCGTTCGCGAGCTTGCGTGTTTTCGTAGGTCACGTCGAGCGTTATGGGATCGTGTTCAATATCTTTAAAATGTTGTATGCAAGCGTCTTTGATTGATATTTCTTTTACCGTAATTCCCAATGCGTTCATGAGGTTTAGTGCATTGGTATAGGTGCGATTGGTGGTGCCAAAACCAGGCATGGTGATTCCAATTATTTGTTTTCGATCAAGCTTGAGCTTGTCGGCCGTTTTTACGCAAACCAACAACGCGAGAGTTGAATCCAACCCTCCTGAGATGCCTACAACCAATGTTTTGGCGTTGGTGTGCTTCCAGCGTTTAGCCAAACCACCCATCTGAATGGAGAAAATCTCCTCGCAACTCGCATCACGATTAGCAATAGCCGGAACGAAAGGATGTTTGTCGATGCTGCGGTGAAGTTCATTAGGTTCAAAATTTATGGTTTCGAAGCTAATGGTTTGATAGCTATCGGCCGATTTTGAGTTGTGGAAATTGCTATTTCTGAGGCGCTCAGCACGTAATTTATGTATATCAATTTCGCTAATAATCAGTTGTTTTTTGTACTCAAAGCGTTTTGAAGCGGCAATGATTTTACCATTTTCGGCAATGAGTGCATTGCCGGCATACACCACATCGGTTGTCGATTCGCCCGAGCCTGCTGACGCATACACGTATCC
>JAGNPC010000332.1 GCA_017989795.1 Paludibacter sp.
TCCTGTAGCAGCACCAGGCGAGGCAGCCAAACCTTTGGCAACTACTTCCACCGTTTTTAATGCTTTTTTATCAAATACGGGGTGAAGTAATTCATCTAATTTTAATGGATCAACACGTTGAATAGCTGTTTTTTCATCAATCATACCTTGACGAAGCATATCGATGGCAATTTTCACCATCGCTGCACCAGTACGTTTTCCGTTACGAGTTTGCAAAAACCACAATTTACCTTCTTGAACAGTAAATTCCATGTCTTGCATATCTTTGTAGTGGTTTTCCAATTTGGTTTGGATAGCATCCAGTTCGTTGTAAATGGCCGGCATCGCTTCTTCCATAGAGGGGAATTTAGCCAACCGATCTTCTTCCGATACGCCAGCCAATACAGCCCAACGTTGCGAACCTTCTTTGGTAATTTGTTGTGGTGTACGTATACCCGCTACCACATCTTCGCCTTGCGCATTTATCAAATATTCACCTACAAAAATATCTTCACCTGTTCCGGCATCGCGACTAAAGCATACGCCCGTAGCCGAAGTATCGCCCATGTTACCAAACACCATGGCTTGCACGTTTACGGCAGTACCCCACTCGGCAGGTATACCTTCCATTTTACGATACAATATAGCGCGGTCGTTCATCCACGAATCAAACACGGAGCATATAGCTCCCCACAATTGTTCGTACGAAGATTCAGGAAAATCTTGTCCAGTTTGTTTTTTAACAGCAGCTTTAAATTTAGCTACCAATTCTTTTAAATCATCTACAGACAATTGGGTATCTAATTCAACGCCTTTTTCGGCTTTTACATGTTCAATAATTTCTTCGAATGGATCAATATCATTTTTGTTGGCCGGTTTCATACCCAGCACTACATCACCGTACATTTGCACAAATCGGCGGTATGAGTCCCATGCAAAGCGTGGATTGCCTGTTTTGCGAATAATACCTTCAACTACAGCATCATTTAATCCCAAATTAAGGATGGTATCCATCATGCCCGGCATGGATGCACGCGCACCAGAACGTACAGATACCAAAAGCGGATTTTCAATATCCCCAAATTTCGAATTCATCAACACCTCTTGTTCAGCAATAGCTTTCTCCACCTCTGGCTTCAATAATTCAACCACTTTGTCTTTACCAAGCGTAAAATACTCGTTACAAACATCGGTCGTAATTGTAAAACCAGGAGGCACAGGCACTCCAATCAAATTCATTTCAGCTAAGTTTGCTCCTTTTCCTCCGAGCAAATTCTTCATTTCTGCTTTACCTTCGGCTTTTCCGTTACCGAAGATATAAACCCTTTTTGTGTTACTCATTGTGATATTTATTTTTAGAATTAAGATATTATAGTAGATTATTATAGTATATATTGACAAAGATACTCTTTTTTATAAAACACGAAACACTTTAAGGCATTAAAATAAAGTGATTTAAAACATTATAAAAATGTTTTTTATATCAATAATTATCACTATCTTTGCACCCAGATTTAAAATAACCACGCGTTGTGGGTAACTGTCCGTATAACACTGCTTTAATCTGCAGATCGCTATCAGTTGGGTTCACGTTTTTACAAAACGAATAAAATTATCGCCGGATAAAAGCCCTGTAGACGTGTACTAAAACAAACAAAATGACATTCAAAGAATTAAATTTGAAGGCTGATATCTTATCTGCCATCGAAGAACTGGGCTATGAAAATCCTATGCCCGTACAGGAAAAAACCATCCCTTTCATGCTGGAGAAAACAACTGACTTAGTTGCACTTGCCCAAACAGGAACAGGTAAAACAGCTGGATTCGGACTTCCGGTACTACACCTTATTGACCCCACACGCAAACAAGTTCAAGCGTTGGTTTTGGCTCCAACACGTGAACTATGTATTCAGATTGCTAACGATTTAAAAAACTACTCTAAAAACATGCGCGGTTTAAAAATCGTTGCTGTATATGGTGGCGAAGACATCCGTGTGCAATTGAAACAATTAGACACTGCTCCACAAATTGTTGTTGCTACTCCAGGTCGTTTGATCGATCTTATTGAGCGCAGAAAAGTGGAATTAGGCGCTATTGAATTCTTAGTTTTAGATGAAGCTGACGAAATGTTAAACATGGGTTTCAAGGAAGATATCGAAACTATCCTTGAAAAAACGCCTGAAAACCGTCGTACAATGCTATTCTCGGCTACTATGCCCAAAGAAATTGCATCGATAGCGAAACGCTATATGAAAAACTACGAGGAAATTACCATTGGTAACAAAAACGAAGGTTCGGCCAACGTAGAACATATCTATTATGTATCGCCAGCTAAATCACGTTATTTGGTACTTAAACGTATTGTCGATTTAAATCCTGATATATATGGTATCGTTTTCTGTCGTACGCGTCAGGAAACAAAAGAAGTGGCTGATCATTTGATGCACGATGGTTACAGCGCTGATGCATTGCACGGCGATTTGTCGCAAGCACAACGTGATACGGTGATGCAAAAATTCCGTATCCGCAACATTCAATTGCTTGTAGCTACCGATGTGGCCGCTCGCGGACTTGATGTAAGCGACCTTACACACGTTATCAACTACAACTTGCCTGATGATGTAGAAATCTACACACACCGTAGTGGTCGTACGGGTCGTGCCAACAAAAAAGGTATTTCGGTATCAATCATCCACTCGAAAGAGCGCTTTAAAGTAAAAGATATTGAACGCATGTTGCGCAAAAACTTCGAACTACAACAAATCCCTAATGGACTTGAAGTGTGTAAAAAGCAATTATTTTACATGATTGAAAAAATGCAAAACGTGGATGTTAATGAAGAGCAAATCCTACCATACATTCCACAAATTATGGAGCAACTTCAAGAATTACCAAAAGATGAAATTATCAAACGATTCGTATCGTTGGAATTCAACCGCTTTTTGGAATACTATAAAGATGCTGAGGATTTGAATTACCACGAAAAAGCAGGTGGTCGTGATGGAAATTTCAACGATCGTCGTAATGGCGAAAGAGGTGAGCGCGGTGAACGTGGCCCAAAAGCAGGGAATCGCATTCGTTTAAAAATTAACATTGGCGACCGCGAAGGTATTGACCC
>JAGNPC010000057.1 GCA_017989795.1 Paludibacter sp.
CGGAACTTAATTCGCGAACTTGGAAAAGACAGAACGGTAATACTAAGTACCCACATAATGCAAGAAATTAAAGCAATATGTAACAGAGTATTAATAATAAACAAGGGTGAAATTGTAGCTGATTATCCAGACATTTCAAAACTAAACTTATTGGATGAAAATCAATTGCAGTTTGAAATAGAATTCTTGAACGAAACAAACTTAGTTGAGATAGAGGGCATTATATCGGTAAAAACAACTGACAACACACGTTTTGAAATTATTGCAAATAATGATATACGTGAGGATTTATTTGATTTTGCTGTAAAAACAAACAATAAAATTTTGATGATAAAACCTGTAGAGCGTAGTATGGAAGACGTTTTTAGAAGTTTGACGAAATAAAAATATGGAAGAAAATTTCGATATACGTAACAATCAGAAAGGCGAAAAAGAATTTGAAAGTGCTTTACGGCCATTGACATTCTCGGATTTCCAGGGACAAAATAAAATTGTTGAAAATCTAAAGATATTCGTTATGGCTGCACGCATGCGCACCGAATCGCTCGATCATGTACTGCTGCACGGACCTCCAGGGCTGGGTAAAACTACACTTTCGAACATAATAGCCAACGAATTAAACGTAGGTTTTAAAATAACATCGGGCCCTGTTTTGGACAAACCTGGCGATTTAGCAGGTTTACTAACCAGCCTTGAGCCGAACGATGTGTTGTTTATTGATGAAATTCATCGACTAAGTCCGATTGTAGAAGAGTATTTATACTCCGCAATGGAAGATTATAGAATCGACATCATGATAGATAAAGGTCCGAGTGCACGCTCTATCCAACTCGATTTAAATCCGTTTACACTAATTGGAGCAACAACCAGAAGTGGTCTGCTTACAGCTCCACTTCGTGCGCGGTTTGGAATTAATTGTCATTTCGAATACTATGATATTGAAGTCATTACAGGCATCATAAAACGTTCTGCAAATCTACTTAATGTTCCGATTGAGCACGATGCAGCTGTGGAGATAGGAGGGCGAAGCCGTGGGACTCCGCGTATTGCGAATGCACTTCTACGAAGAGTGCGCGATTTTGCTCAGGTAAAAGGTAATGGGAAAATTGATATGAAAATTGCCTGTTTTGCACTAGAAGCGCTAAATATTGATAAGTACGGATTGGACGAAATTGACAATAAAATTTTAAATACAATTATTGATAAATTTAGAGGCGGGCCAGTGGGTTTAACAACCATTGCTACTGCATTGGGCGAAGATGCCGGAACGATAGAAGAGGTGTACGAGCCTTTTTTGATTAAAGAGGGTTTTATGAAGCGTACACCGCGAGGCCGAGAAGTAACTGAACTAGCATACAAGCATCTTGGCAAAGTAAAATTAGGAGAACAAGGAACTTTATTTTAAAACAAAAAAATATTGTAATTAGAATAAATAAGCTTATTATATGGAACACAAATTATATATTTACCACACGTTAAGCCGCAAAAAGGAACAATTCGTTCCGATTCACGAAAATAAAGTAGGCATGTACGTTTGCGGGCCAACCGTTTATGGCGATGGCCATTTGGGTCATGCACGTCCAGCAATAACATTCGATATACTCTATCGCTATCTTACACAATTGGGCTATAAAGTCCGTTATGTGCGTAACATTACTGACGTAGGCCATCTTGAAAATGACGCAGATAGTGGCGAAGATAAAATTGCAAAAAAAGCAAGGTTAGACCAACTCGAACCAATGGAAGTTGTTCAATACTATGTAAATCGTTATCATAAAGCTATGGAAGCACTTAACGTTTTACCGCCAAGTATAGAGCCACACGCCTCGGGTCACATCATTGAACAAATTGAATTTACTCAAAAAATTATTGATGCTGGGTTTGCTTACGAGAGCGAAGGGTCGGTCTACTTTGATGTTGAAAAATACAATAAATCAAACAATTACGGCATTCTGTCGGGCAGAAACATTGATGACATGCTCGAAACAACCCGTGACTTAGATGGGCAGAGTGAAAAGCGACGTAGTGTAGATTTCGCATTATGGAAGAAAGCATCACCAGAGCATATTATGCGTTGGAAAGCTCCCTGGAGCGAAGGTTTTCCAGGGTGGCACATGGAATGTTCGGCGATGGGCACAAAATATTTGGGTGAGGAGTTTGATATTCATGGAGGTGGTATGGATTTAATGTTTCCGCACCACGAATGTGAAATAGCCCAAAACAAAGCTGGACTTGGAAAAGACAGTGTAAAATACTGGATGCACAACAACATGATTACCATAAGTGGTCAGAAAATGGGAAAATCGTTGGGTAATTTCATTACACTTGATGAGTTTTTTACTGGGAACCACGCACTGTTAACACAAGCGTTTAGCCCTATGACTGTGCGCTTTTTCATCCTTCAAGCGCATTATCGAAGCACCGTTGACTTTAGTAGCACCGCCCTTGAAGCATCCGAAAAAGGCTTAAGCAGATTGATGGAAGGCTATGCTCGCTTACAAAAATTAACAGCATCATCGAGCTCAAGCATAGAAACAGCAGGTTTACGAGTAAAATGTGAAGAGGCAATGAACGACGATTTAAATACACCAATTGTAATTTCATATTTATTTGATGCGTTACGTGCTATAAATCTTGTTCATGATGGTAAGGAATCAATTAACGAAGCTGATCTAATTGAATTAAAATCAGTGTTTGCACTCTATATTGATCAAATACTAGGATTGAAAAATGAAACTGAAGCGTCGAGTGGAAACGAAGCCTATAAAAAAGCAATAGATTTACTTTTAACAATGAGGATGGAAGCTAAAGCCAACAAAGATTGGGCTACAAGCGACAAAATTCGAAATGAATTGACAGCTCTTGGTTTTGAAATAAAAGATACTAAAGATGGTTTTGAATGGAAAATTTAAATCTTAAATAAATGACTTTCAATTTCCTTAACGAAATTCAGTACTGTTAAACAAACAATAAAAAACGATAAAAAACCACCTCAGTATTTCAACAACGAATAAGAGGTTAAATTAAAATGGAAACAACAAGACAACAGAAAATAGCGCGCATGTTACAAAAAGAATTAGGTGAAATCTTTTTGTTGTACGCTCGTACACTTCAAGGCACTTTGATAACTGTAACAGGAGTACGCGTAAGTCCTGATTTAGGGATTGTACATGTACATTTAAGTGTATTTCCGAGCAATAAGGCAAATGCAGTTTTAGAACAAGTAAATATCGACAATAAGGCATTGCGATTTGATCTGGGCAAAAGAGTACGCAACCAATTGCGAATTGTACCTCATCTAAATTTTCATGTCGACGATTCATTGGATTATTTAGAAAACATAGATAAATTATTAAAACAAGATCCTCCATCACCACTAAAAGAAGGTGAAGAAATTGAACTTGACTAAATAAATATATGCAGCCAGTAAAACTGACTTTGAAAGATAGATACCGGGAGCTATTATTCTCAATAAAAATAGCTCAGAGGTATCTTTTTTCAAAAAAATCACACAATGCAATAAATATCATTACGGCTATTTCATCCACTGGAGTAGCTATTGGAACTATGGCTTTGGTAGTAGTTCTGTCAGTATTTAATGGTTTCGAAGGGTTGGTGTCGACGATGTTTTCATCATTCGATCCTGAATTGCGTATTACAATGGCCGAAGGCAAAAGATTTTCGGTTGATGAACCTGAAATACAAAAACTTAAAAGCCATAATCAGATTGCCGTATTTACTCAGGTAGTCGAAGAAAATGCGCTATTGAGATTTAGAGATAAACAAATGCCTGCTACAATTAAAGGTGTAAGCGCAAATTTCAGAAATCTTACGCAAATTGATTCGCTTATGTACGATGGTAAATTTGAACTTTTTGATGGCGCTTTCGAACGGGCAGTTCCAGGTATTGGTGTAGCATCCATTTTAGGATTAGGTGCGCATTTTATTGATCCATTATACATTTATGCCCCTAAAAGGAATACGAAAATAAACATTCTACGACCCGAAAACAGCTTTAATCAAACAAGCTCATTTGTATCAGGGATATTCAATATTCAACAAGCTCAGTACGACGATAAATATGTACTTGTATCATTAAACCACGCACGTGAGCTGTTTGAGTACGACTCTAACTCCGTAAGTTCTATTGAATTGAAACTCAGAAACACAACAGACATTGCTAAAATACAAAATGAAATTACAACACAACTGGGTGAAAAATACAAGGTAAAAAACAGGATGGAACAACAAGAAAGCTTTTTCAATATTATGAAAATTGAAAAATGGATTACCTTTTTGATCTTGAGTTTTATCCTTTTAATAGCCAGTTTCAATATAATAGGATCCCTATCGATGCTAATTATTGATAAGAAAAGTGATATTAAAACATTAGAAAGTCTTGGAGCAAATAAAAAAACAATACACCGAATATTTCTTTTTGAAGGCTGGCTAATCGCCTTCGTTGGAGCACTTGCAGGAGTAAGTATAGGAACATTGCTTTGCGTAATTCAAGAAAAAATGGGGCTAATTAAATTAGGACCCGGATTTGTAGTTGATGCATACCCAGTAATAACAAATTGCTATGATATTTTGCTGATTTTCAGCACGGTGTTGACTATGGGACTTATAGCAGCCTGGTATCCTGTTCGGTATATCAAATAAAATTAGTACCTTTGCGCAAAATATATTTGCACCCACACTCTGGATTTGTGAAAATCCAAGTGTTTGAATAAAATGGAATGTAAATATCTGAATCATTTAGATATACAAAAAAAATGGGAAATATTGTAGCAATCGTAGGGCGCCCGAACGTGGGCAAATCGACCCTATTTAACAGGCTTACTAAAAGCCGTAGAGCAATCGTAAACGATGAGGCGGGAACAACGCGAGATCGTCAGTATGGAAAATCAGAATGGGAAGGTCGTGAATTCTCAATTATCGACACAGGTGGTTGGGTAATCAACTCGTCGGATGTATTTGAGGATGAAATTAAACGCCATGTAGTTTTAGCAATGGAGGAAGCTGATGTTATCCTTTTTGTTGTAGACATACAAAATGGCATTACTGATTATGACCTTGAAGTAGCAAGTATACTTCGCCGCAGCCCAAAACCTGTGCTTTTAGTTTCGAACAAAGCCGATACATTTGAATGGCAGTATAGTGCTGCTGAGTTTTTCAAACTTGGCATTGGTGATCCGATGATGATTTCGGCAGTGAATGGATTAGGAACAGGGGATTTGCTTGACAAACTCTTGACAATGTTTAAACCGGACACCATCGAAGACATTGATGAGGAACTACCACGTTTTGCTGTAGTAGGCCGACCAAATGCAGGTAAATCATCGATAGTAAATGCATTTATGGGCGAAGAAAGGACTATTGTAACTGAAATAGCTGGAACAACACGCGATGCTATTTACACACGCTTTAATAAATTTGGTCACGACTTTTATCTGGTAGATACAGCTGGAATCAGAAAAAAAGCAAAAGTAAACGAAGATTTAGAGTATTATTCGGTAGTACGCGCTATTAGAGCAATTGAAAACGCCGATGTTTGTATATTAATGGTTGATGCTACACGTGGCATTGAGAGTCAGGATTTGAACATTTTCTCACTTATCCAAAAGAACAGAAAAGGATTAGTAGTAGTTGTAAATAAATGGGATTTAATTGAAAATAAAGAAGCTAACGACATTAAGAATATTGAAAAAACAATTCGAGAACGCTTAGCTCCCTTTACCGATTTTCCAATAATATTTACCTCGGTGGTTACCAAACAAAGAATTTTGAAGGTGATAGAAACCGCAGCTGCGGTTTACGAAAACAAATTTAGAAAAGTTGCTACTGCCAAATTGAACGAATACTTATTACCAGTGATTGAGAATTATCCACCACCGGCATTAAAAGGAAAATATATACGTATAAAGTATGTAACGCAATTACCAAATACTTATGTGCCTACTTTTGTGTTTTTTGCAAACTTACCACAGTACGTAAAAGAGCCATACAAACGTTTCCTCGAAAATAAAATTCGAGCAAAATACGAATTTACAGGTACTCCTATTCAGATATTTATTCGACAAAAATAAAATAAAAAACAAACCCCAAAACATAATCTTCGTTTTGGGGTTTGTTTTTTATTACAGCACATCAATATAAAACGCGTATATATCACACAAAAAAAAGCTAGATTGGATTAATCCACTCTAGCTTTTTCAAAATTAAATAAACAATTATTTATTTAATTCTTTTTCGATTGCATCAAACTCTTTATCCATTTGTAAACGATAATACAAAGTTTTCAATGTTTTTTTGTACTCTAGTTCACTTGGGTTAACTTCCGAAGCTTTAATAAAGTAAGGGATCGATTGTTTAAATACTTCGTCTGCTTTTTTACGGGCTGCGAAAGCTAATTTATTATCTTTAATATCATTTGCTTCGTCAGCTACCTTCACCGCTTTATTATAATACAAACGACCAAGTCCTGCATAAGCATCAGCCATTTTAGGGTCAAGTTCAATAGCTTTCTCGAAAGCCTTAAGTGAGTTATCAAAATTACCAAGCGATTCTTCAATATTACCTTTTACATATTGATATTGAGCTAATTTAGGTTCTTTTGCTATAGCATTATCCAAATATACAATTGCATCTTTGGTTTGTCCACTATAAATATAATAGTTTATAAGGTTTTGCATAAACCATGGTTCCTGTGGGAATTTTGCAAATCCTTCTTTCAAAGTTTTAACAAAATTAACAGTATCCTTTTTCTTATTATATTCTTCATAAAGTAGCTGATATACATTCAACTCCTCGTACTTATCGCCTTTCAGGCTTTCGTACCAAGCAATTGCCTTATCAGATTTTCCGGCGTTTGTACAAGCTACAGCATTGTAATACTTAATCATAAAATAAGTTGAGTCAGGTGTTAGCTCATTATTCATAAATGGCAATTTTGGTATTGCTAAATATGTTTCAAAAACACGAATGGTTTCATCGTAGTTTTTCTTTTCGAATAATGCAGCACCGTAAGCAACTAGATTTGATTGCGTTTGATAATATTCTTTTACTTTAGCTTTGATATCCTTTACAAATTTAGGTTTTACTTTCCCTTTTGCATCAGGCAATTGATCTAACTCGTACGCTTTCATAAAATAATCATACGATTCCATAATTGCTTGACCCTTTGCAATAGGATCAACTGTCTGACCTAGAGCTTGTTTAGCAAACACAGCTTCGTTTTCCTTGTAACCGATAAGTCCCGCTACATGCCAGGTAGACGCTAGTCCGTTGGTCGTTGGATCGAGAAGTGCAAGTTTAATTGCCTCACGTGCACCAGCAAAATCAGGCGCTTCCATTAAAGCTTTGTTCTTCGCTTTTGATACGTTGGATTTTTGAGCAAAGCCCATTGTGAAACTCACTACCAACATCATGGATAAAATAATTTTCTTCATAAAAACAATTTTTAAAATGATTGTTTGATGAAATACTTAAATTTCTTTCGTATTTCTTGTTTATTTAATTTAGTTGTATATAAGGGGCGATTAAGCCCCAGTTTTATTTATTCTTCTATTGCATCAGACGATTCTGTTGACTCTATTGAAATATCATCAAGAGTAACATCCTCACCTTCATTTTCACTTTCAACTACCACTATTTCTTCGTCCACTTCAGTTGGGACTTTACAAACAGAGGCAATTTCATCGTTCCGTTTTTCTAAGTTAATAAGACGAACTCCTTGAGTTGCACGTCCCATAACACGAGTTTCGGAAACTTTTAAACGAATAGTAATGCCCGATTTGTTGATAATCATTAAATCGTTATCATTGCTAACGTTTTCAATCGTAACCAGTTTACCCGTTTTTTCGGTGATATTCATTGTTTTCACACCTTTACCTCCACGATTTGTAACACGATATACAGCTACTGGCTCACCATTTTCCATAATCACATTTCCTTCTTCATCGCGCTCATCAAGCAATGTTCTTTTGCCATATCCTTGTTGCGAAACCACCATGATAGTGTCATTATCCTCTTTATTGACACAAACCATGCCAACAACTTCGTCCTGGCCATCATCGTCAAGCAACATTCCACGAACCCCGGTTGCTGTACGTCCCATTTCGCGCACTTTTGATTCGTTGAAACGAATTGCACGTCCATTTCTATTAGCCAATAACACTTCAGCATTACCATTTGTAAGGCTTACTTGTATTACTTGATCATCTTCACGAATTGTAATTGCATTAACACCATTTTGACGTGGACGTGAATATGCTTCGAGTGATGTTTTTTTGATAACACCATTTTTGGTACAGAAAATCAAATAATGTGAGTTGATGTATTCACTATCAGTCAGACCTTTAACACGAATAAATGCATTCACTTTATCGTCGGAGTCGATATTCAACATATTCTGAATTGCACGACCTTTCGATGTTTTCGAACCTTCAGGAATTTCATATACTTTTAGCCAATAACATTTCCCTTTTTGAGTAAAGAACAACATAGTATTGTGCATCGAAGCCGTGTAAATATATTCGATAAAATCTTCGTCGCGTGAATTTCCACCTTTCGAGCCTACTCCACCTCTATTTTGAGAGCGGAATTCAGAAAGAGCTGTACGTTTGATATAACCCAAATGCGAAATAGTGATAATCATTTCATCATCCGAATAAAAATCTTCGGGATTAAATTCTTCTGATGCATACACAATTTGCGTGCGACGCACATCTCCGTATTTAGCTTTAACCTCAGCAAGTTCATCTTTAATGATTTGCATACGGAGTTCTACTTTTTCAAGTATCTCGTTTAAGCGTGCCATTAAATCTAAAATCTCTTGGTATTCGGCGCGAAGCTTATCTTGCTCCATACCTGTAAGCTGACGCAAGCGCAACTCAACAATTGCGCGCGATTGAATCTCAGATAATCCGAAACGTGCCATTAAAGCATTACGGGCTTCTTCTGGCGTTTTCGAATCACGAATGATTTGAATAGCCTCATCAAGGTTATCCAAAATAATCATAAATCCTTCCAATAAATGCGCCCGTTTTTGAGCTTCGGCAAGTTCAAATTTGGTACGGCGAATAACAACCTCATGACGGTGCTCAACAAAATAATGAATCAGGTCTTTTACGTTTAACATACGCGGACGACCATGCACCAATGCAATATTATTTACACTGAATGATGATTGAAGCGCAGTCATTTTATATAACTTATTCAACACGACATTTGAGTTAGCATCGCGTTTTATGTCGATAACAATACGCATACCTTCACGATCCGATTCATCATTGATATGTGCAATACCTTCAATGCGTTTATCTTCAACAAGGGCAACAAC